>CANHBU010000399.1 GCA_947458345.1 Comamonadaceae bacterium | reverse complement strand
TGTATCGGTCGGGCATTGGCCACCAAGCCAGACCTGTTGGTGCTTGACGAGCCGACCAGTTCGCTGGATGTGTCCGTGCGCGCCGGCATCTTGCAATTGCTCGACACACTGCGGCGTGAAACCGGTGTGGCCATGTTGTTCATTTCGCACGATCTGGAGACCATTCACGCGCTGTGTGACCGTGTGGTGGTCCTGTATTTGGGCTGCG
The DNA here is from genome assembly GCA_947458345.1 of Comamonadaceae bacterium. Taxonomy (GTDB): domain Bacteria; phylum Pseudomonadota; class Gammaproteobacteria; order Burkholderiales; family Burkholderiaceae_C; genus Polaromonas. The sequence continues at coordinate 2,800 of CANHBU010000399.1, read as the reverse complement.
AGGTCGAGTCCGGCCCGGTCGATTCGGTTTTCAATACCCCTGCGCACCCTTACACCCAGGCCCTGCTGTCGGCCCAGTTGTTTGCCGACCCTGCGGTCAAGACCGAGCGGCAACACTTGCAAGGCGAAATCCCCAGCCCGCTGGCGGCCCCGCCTGGCTGCCCGTTTTCGACCCGCTGCCCGATTTATGAGTCTCGCTGTGATGCAGGCCTGCCCGCCATGCGGGTCGACGGGGCGACAGCGCATGCTGCGCGTTGCATACGCTTGGCTCCCGACCGATTTCAAACGCCTACTGGAGCGAACTGATGTCCACTTTGTATCCCCGTCTTTTGGGCCCAGGCAAGCTAGGCCGGCATGAAACCAAGAACCGGGTTTGGATGACCAGCCACGCGACCTTGCTGGTCAAGGATCATTTGTTCACCGATGCGCATGTCGACTATTACGTCGAGCGCGCCAAAGGCGGCGCTGCAGTGATCACCATGGAAGCGATGGCGGTGCATGAGTCCACGCAGCCTTATCCCGGCAAGGCCTTCGCCTTTGATCCGCGCATGATTGGTGAGTTTCGAAAAATCGCTGCGGCTGTACACAACCACGGCACCCTGATTCTGGCTCAGGCCTGGCATCGGGGCCGGCAGACCAACAGTGTGACCAGCCGCGTGCCGGTTTGGGCGCCTTCGGCGATTCCGTGCTCGGTCTACCGCGAAATGCCCAAGGTGATGGAGCTCGAAGACATTGAGCAGATCATTCACGGCTACCGCTTGACGGCGCGCCACGCGATCGAAGGCGACCTTGACGGCATTGAGCTGGGCGCGGCCTCCCACGGCTATCTGCTCAACCAGTTTTTGTCGCCTGCCACCAATCATCGGCAAGACGAATACGGCGGCTCACTCGAAAACCGAATGCGAATTGTCATGCGCATCATTGACGCGGCGCGCGAGGAGGTGGGCCCTGATGCCATCGTGGGCCTGCGCTTGAACAGCGATGACGGCATGCAAGGCGGCCTGGGCCCTGAGCAATGGGCCGAAATTGCCAAGCACTTGGCCGCCACGGGCAAGCTCGACTACATCTCGTGCTCGCAGGGCACCTATCTGAACCGGATGATGATCTACCCGACCTCGCCTGAAGAGCACGGGTTTCAGATGGCTGCCACGCGACAGGTCAAGGCCAATATCGATTTGCCTGTGGTCGGCGTGGGCCGCATCACCACGCCTGATGAGGCTGAAGCCATCTTGCGCGCCGGCGACTGCGATTTTGTTGGCATGACCCGCGCCCTGATCGCTGACGCCTTCTGGGTGCGCAAGGCCGAAAGCGGTCAGGCCGAGAAAATTCGCCCCTGCGTGGGTGCCAACTGGTGCATGGAATCGATCTTTGCGCATGCGCCGATTGCCTGTATTCACAACCCCTCGGTGGGCCGCGAAAAGCAGTTGTCAGAAGAGCAGGTGGTGCCAGCGGCTAAAAGCCGCAGCATTGCGGTGATCGGTGCCGGGCCGGCGGGCTTGCGGGCCGCGCTCACGGCTTCGCGCCGCGGACACAAGGTGGCACTGATCGAACGCTCCAGTGAGCTTGGCGGTCAGGTTGCCTGGATGGGGCGAGTCAATAGCGCCCGTGAACTGGCTGACACAGCGGGCTGGCTGATTGCTCAGTTGCGTGACACGGACGTCGAGATCTACCGCGAAAGCGAGGCCACGGTCGAGCTCATCACCGAGGCGGGCTACGAGGCGGTGATTGTGGCCACCGGCGCCACGCATCTCAAACATGGCTGGTCGCCTTTGCAGCCGGCGCGCTGGGACGGGCCGAACATGGACGGGACCGACCAGCCTTGGGTTTATGCCTGCGGTGAGGTCTTGGGCGCAGCCCAGCCGCTGCGTGAAGGGCGTGGGCGCCGGGCGGTGGTGGTCGACACCTTGGGCGGCCGCCAGGGCGTGCTCACGGCCGAGTACTTGGCCCGCGCCGGTTGGCAGGTGCAGTTTGTCACCCAGCTCGGTCAGCCCGCCCCCAATCTGGCTGCCAGCCGCGATTGGGGCAAAGCCTATGGCGCGCTGCGCCGCATGGGCGTCGTCTTCACCACCGATCACGATCTGGCCGGCATCGGCCAGCACAGTGCGCGCTTTCTGGACGTCTACACCAAAGAGCCCAAAGAGTTCACTGACCTTGATGCCCTGGTCCTTATCAACGGCGCTGCGGCCCAAAACGGTTTGTTCCACGCCCTGCGCAGCGCTCGCAAGGACCTCGAGGTTCACCTGATCGGTGACGCCTTGGCGCCGCGCCGCATCAACGACGCGATCTTCGAGGCCGAACTCGTGGCTCGAAAAATCTAAAAGCACCGATGCGCAAGCGGTGTGGGAGATCGTTGGATGAGCCCTGAGGAAAAAATGAACTCAAAGAATCTGGCTGTGGCCCAGCGAACTGAGGTCAAGTATGTCTGAGGCCAGCACCCCGATACGCCGTGCTGTGGTGGTGGGCGCTTTTGGCGGCATCGGTGCGGCCACGGTCAGTCGACTGGCAGCCCAAGGCTGGGATGTGGTGGCGATGGATTTGCCGCAAGCGGCCCAGGCGCACAGTGCCGCTTCAACGGTACTCGATATCGATCTGGCCGACCCGGCCTCGGTTGCAACGGCGTTTGGTGCGTTGACCTCATGGGTGGCGCAGCATGGGCCCATTGACTTGCTGGCTGTGTGCTCGGGCGTTGTGGATACCGAAAAGGTCGGTTCCGTGACGCTGGCGCATTGGCAAAAAATGCTGGCGGTCAATCTCACCGGGCCGTTTTTGTGTTGCCAACACAGCTACCCGCTGCTGCGCGA
>CANHBU010000398.1 GCA_947458345.1 Comamonadaceae bacterium | reverse complement strand
GGCCGACCACGGTGGCACTGGCGCGCCTGGCGGCGGTGCTCGATGCGTTGCCGCTGGGGGTCTGGGTGAAGCTCTGGCCGGCGGTGGCATCCAAGGTGGGCTTGTGGCCGGCCTGGGCGCGCACCACTTCGAGCCGAGCAATCTCAAGATTGGTTTCTGCGCTGCGCACGCTCGGGTGCTGCGCTTGCGCATCCTGGACCCAGCGGTTGACATCGCCTTCGATCGCCGGCAGCAGCACGGGCACGGACAGCGCCAGTGGCCGGGTGCCGGTGCGGCCGACCAATTGGTCAAGCGCCAGGCGTCGCACCGCCAAGTCGTTTTCGGCCTGGATTTGCGCGGCCTGGATGCGGTCAAACGCAGCCTGCGCCTGCCGGGTGTCGACGATGGTCGAGGTGCCCACTTCAAAGCGACGCTTGGCAGCGGCAAGCTGCTCGGACACAGCCGTTCTTTGCGCCTGCACCGCGGTCAGATTGTCCTGCGCGGCCAAGACATCGAAGTAGGCCTGGCTGGTGCGCAAAATCAAGTCCTGCTCGGCCTGCTCGAGCTGCGCCTTGGCCAGCTGTTCTTGCCGCCCCGCTTGCTGAAAGGCCGCCTGGTTGGCCGGTCGGTAAATCGGGTGGCTGGCATTGGCGCTGATGCTTTGCGTCTGGAAGCCGCGGTTCAGGGCCTGCGTGGCGGCCGCCTGGCTGGCAGTCGAGGAGGTGCTTAAGGTTTGGTCCGAGTAATTCAGGCCGGCCGACAAGTTGGCGGTGGTGCGCATACCGGCGCGGGCCTGTTCGGCGCGTGCCAAATTGGCGTCGTATTGCAGCTTGGCCGACAGGTAATTGGCATCGTAGGCGCGCGCCGAATCGTAGAGCTCCACCAGCGATTGCGCGTGCGCTGCGCCGCTCCAGCTGGCCAGCACCGCCGTGCACAGCAGCAGGGCCTGGGGCGCGAATCCGGGTCGCAGGCGTCGGGAAAGTTTCATGGGCATCCTGGCTTGGTTTGCGGATCAATAACGTGGCACGGTCGGATCGACGGCGCTCGACCACGCATCGATACCACCCTGAAGGTTAACCACTTCGGCAAATCCCTGCTGCTGCAGATAGCGGGCCACCTGCAGACTGCGCATGCCGTGGTGGCACAGACAGGCGATCGGACGGCTTGGGTCGAGCTCTTGCCAGCGACTGGGCACCTCGCCCATGGCGATGACCTGCAGCTCAAAGCCTTCGGCCTTGATCGAAGCCGTCTGGACCTCCCAGGGCTCGCGCACATCGAGCACCATAGGCGCGGCGTCGCCGTGGGCGCGGCGCCACTGCTCGAAATCGCTGGGCTGCAGTTGCATCACCATGGCATTTAGAACCGAAAGGCCGATGGCTGCGGAAAATGCTGCAGCCGCGGCGCGACAGTTTCCCAGCGCTGCTCGGTCCGCCAGGCCTGCTCGCTCACGCGGGTGAGCAAGGTGGCGCTCATCACCGGCTCTTGCCCGACGATCGCAGCCAAGCGGCCGCCGACGGCCAGCAAGGCCTTGAGGGACTCGGGCAACTCGGCCAGCGAGCCACTGACCACGATGACGTCGAAGGGGCCGCCCAGCTGCGCGTCGCCCAGCGGCTTGGCCCCGTCTGCGATCAGCACCTGTGCATTGTGGATGCCCGCTTGCTGCAGGTTGTCACGCGCCATGGTGGCCAGGCTCGGCTCGATCTCCAGGCTGATCACCTGCGCAGCGCGATGGGCGAGCAGCGCCGCCATATAACCACTGCCAGCGCCAATTTCGAGGACTTTTTCATGCTTTTGCACCGCCAAGTCCTGTAGCAGCCGCGCCTCGACCTTGGGCGAGAGCATGCACTGGCTCGGGTGGCTGTGCGGCGGCAGCGGGATCTCGAGGTCGGCGAAGGCGAGCTCGCGGTGGATCTTGGGCACAAAGTTTTCGCGTTTGACCATGGCCAGCAGAGACAGCACCTGGGTGTCGAGCACCTCCCAGGGACGGATCTGCTGCTCGATCATGTTAAAGCGTGCTTGTTCCAGGTTCATGGCCAAAGTCTGGGGCGGGTGCCGTCGTTGTTTGCGGTTAATTGTAAATCTTAGCCCTTGATGCCATCACCCGACCCATCAGCAGGTCCGCGCACGCGTCGGCGCAGCCATTGGGCCAGGTCATCGAGGTAGCAGTAGGCCACCGGCACCACGACCAGGGTGAGCAGCGAGGAGGTGATGACGCCGCCAATGACGGCCTGCCCCATGGGGGCGCGCTGCTCCGAGCCTTCGGTCAGGGCAAAGGCCAGCGGGACCATGCCGAAAATCATGGCCAAGGTGGTCATCAGGATGGGCCGCAGCCTGACCTTGGCCGCCATCAGCAAGGCCTGGCTGCGCTCCATCCCCTCTTGGCGCGCCCGGATCGCGAAATCGACCAGCAAGATGGCGTTTTTGGTCACCAGGCCCATGAGCATGACCACGCCGATGATCGAAAACATCGACAGGGTCGAGCCGAACATCAGCAAGGCCAGCACCACCCCAATCAGCGTCAGCGGCAGCGAGGTCATCAGAGCCATGGGCTGCAGAAAGCTCTTGAACTGGCTGGCCAGAATCATGTAGATGAAGAGCACGGCCAAAAACAGCGAGGACAGCGCATAGCCAAACGACTCCTGCATGTTTTTGGTCGAGCCGCCAAAGCGCCAGCTGTATCCGGGCGGAAAGTCGATCTGTTTGAGCGCGGCCGTGATGTCGGCCGAAACCTCTCCGACCGAGCGGCCATAGACGTTTGCGCTGAGCGCGACCTCGCGCGCGAGGTCGCGCCGGTTGATCTGGTTGGGCCCGGTCGACGCTTGCACGCGCGCCACCTGCTCGAGGCGGATGATGCGAGGCTCGGCGGCGCTGACCAGCAAAGGCAGCCGCTCGAGGTCGGCTGCAGCATCGCGGGCACTTAGATCGAGCCGCATTCAGCCATAACCCAAGCACCACGGCTGGTGGGAAGGCGTGCTCAAGTGACATCTGGATACCTTACGGGATTATGGGTTTTGCTCTAGAGGTAGATTACTCGTGTG
>CANHBU010000397.1 GCA_947458345.1 Comamonadaceae bacterium | reverse complement strand
GGTCTTCGGGGCTGCCTTGCTCGATCCACTGGGCAAAGCGTGCGCCCCACTGCGCCAGCGTCAGGCAGCACGGCGCATTGGAGGCCATCACGCCGCCCGTGCACAGCGGATAGCCGCAGGCATCGAGTGTGTGGTTGACGTCTGCAGCAAACGCCAGCCAGGCCGGCTGGTCGCGCGCAGGATCGTCCGACGCAAAAATCAGGGCGTTGTCCTGGTCGGTGGCAATCGTCTGCTCGCCCCGACCCTCTGAGCCCAAGGCCACCCAACACATCTGCTGCGCGCTCAGGCCGTGGCGTTGCAAGGCCAGATCGATCACTCGCTGGCTCAGGCTGTCATTGAGCTGGCTGATCAAGCGGGTCAGCGGCCGCGACTGCACGCCCTGGGCCATCAGGTGGCCGGCAAAGCTTCGAATGCGTGCAGCGGCCCGCTGCAATTGCTCTAGGCTCTGGGCCTGTCCGATCGCGCCGCTGACATGCTTGATCGATTGGTTTTGCAGCGCGAACAGGTCGCGCTCTGAAATGATGCTGACCAGGCGGCCTCGCTCCACCACCGGCAGGTGGCGCAGGCCATGGCGGGACATCATCAGCGCGGCCTCAAACACCGTGCGCTCGGCCTCGATGGTCAGCACCGGCTGGCTCATGATCTGCGAGGCTGCCGTATGCAGCGGCAACTCGGCCAGAGCGATGCGCGCCAGCACATCGCTGCGGGTCAGAATGCCGCTCAGAGCGCCCTGTTCATCGGTCAGCAGCACCGAGCCAATTTTTTGGGCCTGCATCAAACCCAGCACCTGGCTCAAAGGAGCCGCAGCGGGCTGACTGATCGGCGGGCGCAGCGGCAGCTCGGACAGGGGGCTTTCCAGGTTGCGCTGCTGCTGCAGTTGGGCCTGCAATTCCTGGCGCCAGCGGCGGCGAGAGTCTTCCAGGAAAGCGAGCACGCGCTGGTTCAAAAAATCAGCCCAGGGCGCGCTCACGTTCATCAAGGCACTGGCCGCAGCCCAGGGAATGAACAGGCAAAAGCAGTCGTCCAGCGCGCTGTAGGTGCTGCTCACCGGCCGCCCTGCCAGCAAGGCGGCCACCGGAAAGAGGCTGCCGGCCTCCAACTCGAAAGCCTCTTGCACCGCACGGGCCCGCCGACCCAGCACGCGGCCCTGACGCAAAAAAATCAGATGCTCAAGCGGCGCGGTCGGCGAGACGATCACCGCCTCGGGCGCAAAGTAGCGCTCGTGCGCAGCAAGCGCAAGCTCTTGCACATGGGCGCGATCCATGCGGGCAAAAGGCAGATGAGCGAGCAAGGACGCCACCCAGTGCTCAAGCAGCTGATGCGAAGGGCTCATGGGCCAACCATAGCAAGGCCGGGGCAGCCGGGCAAGCTGCTGCGCACAGGAGTCGGACCGCGCACGGGACCGCCCTGCCGAGCGACACAAGCTAGGGTAAGCCTGGAGACCAGGAACACTCAATCATGGGGGTTTGCCCTTATGCCGGGTCTCGAATAACCCCAAAGTAAGTTTGAAGTCAGGCCCACTGCCAACAGTGGGGTCACTGTGTAAAAACTCGGTCTAACTCAGGCCTTCGAAAACCCGTGCTGCAAGTTCTCAACGCCGCGCAACTGCTGCTCTACATTGGCCTGCTGGCCTTGCTGGGGCAGGGCTTGCTCTTTATCCTGGCCGGGCAGAAACGCGAGACCAATTTGTTTTACCAGTTGTTTCAAGTGCTCAACCGCCCCTGGATGGCGCTGGCCCGGCTGATCTCGCCGGCCCGGGTCGATCCGCGACACCACGGCTGGGTCGCGTTCTTTGTCACCGCGGTGCTCTACGTCGCGGTCACACTGGCCAAAATCGAACACTGCATCACCGCGGGCATGGAGGGCTGCCGGTGAACAGCTGGACTTATTTCAGCCTCAAATGGCAAGCCATCGCCTGGATCCTGATCGGACGCCAGGCCCCTGCCCTGAACTGCTTTGACCGCATGCTCGCCCTCAACGGCCAGGACGCCTACGCCTTGGCCAGCCGCGCCCACATGCGCGCCCAACTCGGCGACGCCGCTGGCGCCTTGCAAGACTATGCCCGGCTCAATGCCCTGCCCGGCGCCAAAGCGGCCGACTTTTTCAATCAGGGCTTTCTGCAGGAATCGGCCGGCCGTCTAGAGGATGCCGAGATCAGCTTTCGCCGCGCGATCGCGCTCGATGACACGCTCGACCGCGCCTGGTTCGGCCTCGGACTGGTGCTGATGCGCCTGTCCCGGCTCGACGAGGCCATCACTGCGCTCAAGCGCAACACCCAATTGCAGCCCATGAGTCCTCACGCCTGGTGCGAACTGGCACGGATTCATGAAAAGCGCCAGGAGCCCGAGGAGGTGGCAAAAATCATTGCCCACCTGCAAGGGTTTGAGCCCAAGGTCGCCGCCCAACTGGCACGCGAAACCGGGGTCAACGTGAAAGCGAACCCGGTTTAGTTGCGATCCGGCTGCAAGTTGGAATGAGGGCAGTCATTCCACCGGATCGCGGATTGATCGGCCCCTTGGGGTCGGGAGCAAAAGGAGACTGATGTCATGCAATTGACTGAATCGCATCGCCAGTATTGGCAGAAAAACCTGAACATCACGGCGGTCCTCATGGCCGTCTGGTTCGTGGTGACCTTTGTCGTGGGCTTTTTCGCCCGCGACTTGAACTTCAACTTCTTTGGCTGGCCCTTCAGTTTCTGGATGGCCTCTCAAGGTTCACTGGTCGTCTACGTGGCGATCATCTGGTACTACGCCCACTACATGAACAAGCTCGACCAAGAACATGGCGTGGCTGAAGCTGAGGAGGACTGATCATGGCTGGAATGACACCTGACGCAGGAGGCGGCGTTTTCTCCGCTTCGAGCAACGCGGCTTTCAAAAAGCAACTCAACAAGGTCTATGCCTGGTACACGGGCGGCTTTGCCATCTTTGTGGTGGTGTTGGCCATCCTCGAGCAGATGGGCCTGCCCCGCAACTGGATCGGCTATCTGTTCCTGGCCGCCACCGTGCTGCTTTACGCCGG
>CANHBU010000396.1 GCA_947458345.1 Comamonadaceae bacterium | reverse complement strand
GCCAAACTGCAGCAGGCCATCTGCGACGTCCCCGACAAGGCGCTGAGCAAACTGGCCCAGGACCTGAGCGATTGGCGAGTGCTTGCGAGCGGCACCGAAGGCTACGGCAAGGCTGAAGTGACCGCCGGCGGCGTTGACACGCGCGAACTGTCCTCGCAATCCCTCGAGTCCAGGCAGCCTGGTCTCTACTTCATCGGCGAAGTGGTGGACGTCACCGGTTGGCTGGGGGGCTACAACTTTCAGTGGGCCTGGGCCAGCGCCCATGCCTGCGCCATGGCCTTGAATCGCAGCAGTGCCGGCGCATAGACCGGTGCTGCTCCTGCAAAGGGGCGAGCGAGCTCCTGCTATACTCCGCAGCTTTGCTAGCAAACCTGCGCCTACAAGGATCCTGATCAGTTCCCCCGCGGCGCCACTTTTGGACTTTTGAATGACCACCATCCGTGTAAAAGACAACGAACCGTTCGAGGTGGCGCTGCGCCGCTTCAAGCGCACCATCGAAAAGCTCGGTCTGCTGACCGACCTGCGCGCTCGCGAGTTCTACGAGAAGCCCACTTCCGAGCGCAAGCGCAAGAAGGCCGCGGCAGTCAAGCGCAACTACAAGCGCATCCGCTCGATGCAGTTGCCCAAGAAGCTCTATTGAGATGACGGGCGGCAGGCTCCCAAAAGCGCCTGCCCAAAACCGAGCCCGCTCGAGGAGACTCCGGCGGGTTTTTTCTTTTCCAGCCACACAGCCTACAGCACCATGTCACTCAAAGCGCGTATCACCGAAGACATGAAAAGCGCCATGCGCGCACGGGAAACCGAAAGACTGGCCACGATCCGCCTGCTGCTCGCTGCGATCAAGCAAAAGGAAGTCGATGAGCGCATCGAGCTCGATGATGCAGCGGTCATCGGGGTGGTCGACAAACTGATCAAGCAGCGCAAAGACTCCATCGAGGCCTTTCGCAAGGCCGAGCGGCACGACCTGGCCGATAAGGAGCAGGCCGAGATGCAGGTGCTGCAGGCCTACCTGCCCGCTCGCATGAACGCCCAAGAGCTCGCCCAAGCCGTTGCCGCGATCGTGGCAGAGTTGGGCGCAAAGGGACCGGGCGACATGGGACGGGTGATGGCAGCCGTCAAGGCGCAACTGTCCGGCAAAGCCGACATGGGCCAGGTGTCGGCGGCGGTCAAGTCCGCCCTGGCCGGTTGAGCGAACCCGGGGATCAGGCGTTCACAGGCCCAAGATAAGGGCCGATCCCAGCACAGCCATGGCCGAGCCGAGCCAGGCGCCCGATGCCGGCCGGCGGCGATAGATCAGCCACAAAAGCGGCAACAAGAGAACCGGCGAGAGCGAGGAAAAAATCCCCACCAGATTGGCCTGGCCGGTGCGCAGCGCTGCCAAGATGAGCGTCATGCCCAGGGCCATGGCCACCGCGGCGCTGACCCAGGTGTGCAGCGGCACCGAGGCTGTCAATGGCTGCTGTACACGGGCCAGGCCAAGGCCAGCCCATAACAAGGCCAGATGGGCCACAAAGGCGGCCGTGGTGCGCAAAGCTGAAGCGGCCACCGCATCGACACCCGTGCTCATCAAAGGTTTGAGCATCAAGGTGGCCACCGATTGGCCTACAGCGGCCACCAGACCCAGGGCGATGCCCGTGGCCAAGCTGCCCTGGGTTTGCTCCCAGCGGTGATCCTCATCGGCGCGACGCCCCCAGGCGATGGCCACCATCACACCCGAGACCAGCAAGGCGCTGCCCATCAAGGTCCAGCCCCACAAGGTTTCACCCAGGACCAGCCAGGCCAGAACGGCCGAAAAAAGGGCGTGAGTGGCAAACAGCACGCCCGAGCGACGCGGCCCGAGCCGGTTCATGCAGGCAAACAAGGCCGTGTCACCGATAAAAATACCGATCAAGCCAGAGATCACGAGCAGCACGACGGCGTGCAGGTCTAAGGTGCGCCACTGGCCGGTCCACAGCGCCAGCGCCCACAAAAGCGTGAGGGCAAAAAACAGCCGCCAGCGTGTGAAGGCAAAAGCGCCCATGCGGCTGGCCGCGGAGGCCGACAGCAGGCTGCCCACCGCCCAACACAGCGCCGCCAGCGCAGCCAAGGCTTCCGATCGCATGGGCGCGCTAGTTGCCGGCGATCTTCATGCGCTTGATCAGCACCGAGCCAACGGTCTTGGCGCCGTAGTTGTAGGCGTCTGCGCCTACCGCTTCAATGCCCAGCAACATCTCTTTCATGTTGCTGGCAATCGTGATTTCTTCCACCGGGTAGGCGATTTCACCGTTTTCAACCCAAAAACCCGAGGCGCCGCGCGAGTAATCGCCGGTGACGTGGTTCACACCTTGCCCCATGAGCTCGGTCACAAACAGACCGGTGCCCAACTTGCGCAGCATCTCGGGCAGGTCGTCACCGGGTCGCGTCAGGCGGCTGGTCAGGGTCAGGTTGTGCGAACCGCCCGCGTTGCCGGTCGTTCGCATTGCGAGCTTGCGCGCCGAATAGGTGCTCAGGAAATAGCCCTGCACCACGCCCGCTTGCACGAGCTGCCGCGCCTGGGTGCGCACCCCTTCTTCATCGAAGGGCGCACTGCCCTTGCCTTTGCGCACATGGGGATCTTCGGTGATGTCCACATGCGCCGCCAGCACCTGTTGGCCCAGACTGTCCTGCAAAAAACTGCTCTTGCGGTAGAGCGCACCGCCGCTGGTGGCCTGCACATAGGCGCCCAGCAGGCCAGCGGCCAGTGGCGACTCGAACAGCACCGGGCACTGGCGGGTGGTGATCTTGCGGCTGTGCAGGCGCGCCAGCGTGCGCTCGGCCGCGTAGCGCCCCACCGCCTGCGCGCTGGCCAGCTCGCGCGCATCGCGCATGGAGCTGTACCAGGCGTCACGTTGCATATGATCGCCCTGTCCGGCGATCGGAGCGACCGAAATGCTGTGCCGGGAGGAGGCATAGCCGCCGCGAAAGCCGCGCGTGTGGGCGCTAAAAAAATGGCTTTGCTGGGCCGACACGCCCGCCCCTTCGCTGTTGCTGATCAGGGCGCTGGTCT
>CANHBU010000395.1 GCA_947458345.1 Comamonadaceae bacterium | reverse complement strand
GCCATTGACCAGGCAGCCGATGTTGCCGTCCAGCGAGATGTAGGCCAGATCGAACTTGGAGGCCTCGATCTCGGCTGGGTCTTCTTCATCGAGGTCGCGCAGGGCCACGATGTCGGGGTGACGGAACAGGGCGTTGGAGTCGAAGTTGAACTTGGCGTCCAGGGCGATGATGTTGCCCTTGCCGTCGCGGTTGAGTGGGTTGATCTCGACCAAGCTGGCGTCGGTGTCCATGTAGCACTTGTAGACTTTGGCGCAGACATCGACAAACTGCGCCACCGAGTCGGCGGGCATACCGATACCTTGGGCCAGTTCTTGGCCCTGCTCGGCCGTCATGCCTTTGAGGGGGTCGACGAAGATCTTGATGATCTTCTCGGGGCTGCTGTGCGCCACCTCTTCAATATCCATGCCGCCTTCGCTGGAGGCAATGAAAGCCACCTTTTGCGAAGCGCGGTCGGTCACCACCGACAGGTAGTATTCTTTTTGGATGTCGGCACCGTCCTCAATATAGAGGCGGCGCACTTTTTGACCCTCAGGTCCGGTCTGGTGGGTTTTGAGTTGCATGCCCAGGATCTGGCCGGCCAACTCCTTGACCTGCTCGACTGATTTGGCCACCTTGACGCCGCCGCCCTTGCCGCGCCCGCCGGCATGGATCTGGGCCTTGACCACCCAGACCGGGCCGCCGAGTTTCTGCGCCGCCTCGACGGCCTCTTGCACCGTGAAAGCCGCAACCCCGCGCGGGACCGGCACGCCGAACTGACGCAGGATTTCCTTGGCTTGGTACTCGTGGATTTTCATGAAAGAACCTTAGATCGGTAGACACAGCCACGCACTGCCCCCGACGGGCCTGCGCTTGGCGCACACCCCCTCCCAGGTGGGCGCGGCCTAGCCTTGTGCGGCTGCGCGGAACTGTATCATGAGGCTTCGCGAAAAAGGTTTCGCCTAACTTACGCGCCCCAGTGACGCAGCAGGCGCGCCCCGCCAGCGGGTCAGCCCGATGGCAGGGCGCTTTTTGACATCGACCCGCTTGTTTCTGAATTTGACACAGCCCATGGCCAAAATCTTCATCGACGGCGAAGCCGGCACCACCGGCCTGCAAATCCGCGAGCGCCTGGCCTTGATGCCGCAGCTGCAGGTGCTGAGCATCGATCCGGCGCGGCGCAAAGACCCGCAGGCCAAGCGCGACCTGATGGCCCAGGCCGATCTGGTGGTGCTGTGCCTGCACGACGAGGCAGCCCTGGAGTCGGTGGCCATGGTCGATGCGCTGCCAGGGCGCAAGCCGCGCATCGTTGACGCCTCCACCGCGCACCGCTGCAAGGACGGCTGGGTCTACGGCTTTGCCGAGCTGTGCGCCGGTCAGGCCGATGCGGTCAGGCGCGCCGAGCGCGTGGCCAACCCGGGCTGCTATGCCACCGGCGCGATCGCCCTCATCCGGCCGCTGATCGACGCGGGGCTTGTTCCCCGGGACTTTCCTTTGTGCCTGCCTTCGGTCAGCGGTTACTCGGGCGGTGGCCGCGCCATGATTGAAGACTACGAGGCCGGCCGCGCGCCCGCTTATGAGGTGTATGCGCTGGGACTCAAGCACAAGCACATTGCAGAGATCATGCGCTACAGCGGCCTGAGCTGCCGGCCGCTGTTCGTGCCGGCCGTGGGGAACTTTCGCCAGGGCATGCTGGTGCAGTTGCCGCTGCACCTGGAGCAGCTGCCGGGCAAGCCCAAAGCAGCTGATTTGGAGCGGGCCTTGCGCGACCACTACGCCGCCAGCCATGCAGCCGGCGGCTGGGTCAGCGTCGAGCCGCCCACGGACAACGCCAAGCTTGACGCGCTGGCCCTCAACGACAGCAACAAGCTCGAGCTGCGCGTCTACGCCAACGAAGAGGCGCGCCACGCGGTCTTGCTGGCCCGCCTGGACAACCTGGGCAAGGGTGCCTCGGGCGCTGCGGTGCAAAACATTGAGCTGATGCTCGGGCTTTGATCCTGATCTGAGCCCGAATCAGCGCGGCTGCAGTGCAGGCCGTCGCAAAGGGCTCTTTAGCCCACAATTTTGCGCACCACCTCGGCGGAAAAACCGCGGCTGATCAAAAAGCGCGCCTGCCGGGCGTGCTCCTTGGGCTCGGTGGCGGCTTCGCCAAATTTGCGATGCCAGACTTCGCGTGCGCGCTCGAGCTCGGTGCCCTTGAGCTGCGCCAGCGCTTGGGCCATGGCCTCAGACGGCAGGCCCTTGGCCTGCAGCTCCTGCCGGATGCGGGCGGCGCCGAGCTTGCTGGCTCGGCGGTGGATCACCGATTCGATCACCCGCTCTTCGTTGATAAAGCCCTTGGCCTGCAGCTCGTCGAGGATGGCTTGCAATTGTCCCGGGCTTTGCTCATGGGCCGCGAGTTTGCGCTGCAGCTCTGCGCGTGAATGCTCACGCCGGGCCAGCAGTGCCAGCGCGCGCCCCTTGAGCGAGAGCGTGCGGCCCGAGTCGGCCGCGCGCGCCGCAGGCGCGGCTGGCTCCATGGCTCAGGCCTCGCGCCAGAGCACGATGCCCAGTTGACGGGCGGCGCGCCAGCCCAGACGGGCGGTGCGAAAGCCCAGTTGACCGATGACCCAGAGGATTTTGATGGCGACCATATCGTGTGGCTCCTTTGGCCTTAGGCGGCCTTGGTTTTACGCGGCTTGTCGGCGATTTCTTCATTGGCCGCCTCAGGCGGTGCCGCGGGGACGATCAGCGGCACACCCAGATGCGCGCGCACCTTGTTTTCGATTTCGGTGGCCAGCGCAGGGTTCTCGCGCAGGAATTCGCGCGAGTTGTCTCGGCCCTGACCGATTTTTTCGCCCTGGTAGGCAAACCAGGCGCCCGATTTCTCGATGATGTTGCTGGCCACGCCCAAATCGAGCACCTCACCCAGACGGCTGATGCCTTCGCCGTAGAGGATGTCAAATTCGGCCGTCTTGAAGGGTGAGGCGACCTTGTTCTTGACCACCTTGACCTTGGTCTCGTTGCCGATCACGTCTTCTCCTTTTTTGATGGAGCCGGTGCGGCGGATGTCCAGGCGCACC
>CANHBU010000394.1 GCA_947458345.1 Comamonadaceae bacterium | reverse complement strand
TGGCGCTAGGGCAGGGGTGTGCCCCTGATCAGCGACGCACCTCGTCGACCAGGTTTTTGAAGTCGTCCAAGTCTTCAAAGCTGCGGTAGACACTGGCAAAGCGGACGTAGGCAACCTTGTCGAGCTTTTTGAGCTCGCGCATGACCAACTCCCCCAGGCGGCTCGACGCCACCTCGCGCGCGCCCAGGTTGAGGATCTTTTCTTCGATGCGCTCGATGGCCGCATCGATTTGCTCGGTGCTGACCGGCCGCTTTCTGAGCGCCAGGTTCATCGATTCGAGGATCTTGCTGCGCCGGTAGTCGATGCGCCGGCCGTCCTTCTTGACGATGGCCGGAAAGCTCACGTCGGGCCGCTCGTAGGTGGTAAAGCGCTTGTCGCAGGCACCGCACTGGCGGCGCCTGCGGATCACGTCGCCATCTTCAGACAGCCGCGTCTCCACGACCTGCGTCTCCAGATGGCTGCAAAACGGGCACTTCATCGTTGGGGCTCAGGCCGGGCGCGGGCTTTAGCGGTAGACCGCAAAGCGCGCGGTCAGGGCGTTGACCTTGGCGCGTACCGCGGCAATATTGGCCTCATCGTGGGGTTTGTCGAGCACGTCGGCGATCAGGTGGGCGGTCAGGCGGGCCTCCTCGTCCTTGAAGCCGCGCGTGGTCATGGCCGGTGTGCCGATGCGCACGCCACTGGTGACCATGGGCTTTTCTGGATCGTTGGGAATGGCGTTCTTGTTGATCGTCATGTGCGCCTGACCGAGCACCGCCTCGGCCAGCTTGCCGGTGATACCTTTGGCACGCAGGTCGACCAGCATGACGTGGCTCTCGGTGCGGCCACTGACGATGCGCAGACCCCGCTCGGTCAGGGTGGCGGCCATGACCTGGGCGTTGCGGATGACCTGCTGCTGGTAGGCCTTGAATTCGGGCGCGAGCGCCTCCTTGAAGGCCACCGCCTTGGCCGCAATCACATGCATCAGCGGGCCGCCTTGCAAGCCCGGGAAAATCGCGCTGTTGATCGCTTTTTCGTGGGCGGCCTTCATCAAGATGATGCCCCCGCGCGGGCCGCGCAGGCTCTTGTGTGTGGTCGAGGTCACTACGTCGGCATGTGGCACGGGGTTGGGGTAGACGCCAGCGGCAATCAGCCCAGCATAGTGCGCCATGTCCACCATGAAAACGGCGCCGATCTCGCGGGCCACCTCGGCAAAGCGTGCCCAGTCGATGTGCAGCGAGTAGGCCGACGCGCCGGCGATGATGAGCTTGGGCTTGTGGGTCAGGGCCTTGGCCCGCATCGCCTCGTAGTCGATGGCCTCGTTGGCGTCGAGTCCGTAACTGACCACGTTGAACCATTTGCCCGACAGGTTCAAGGGCATGCCGTGCGTCAAGTGTCCGCCCTCGGCCAGGCTCATGCCCATGATGGTGTCGCCCGGCTTGAGGAAGGCCAGGAACACCGCCTCGTTGGCCGACGCGCCGCAGTGCGGCTGCACATTGGCCGCATCGGCGCCAAAGAGCTGCTTGGCGCGGTCAATGGCCAGCTGCTCGGCCACATCGACGTTCTCGCAGCCGCCGTAGTAGCGCTTGCCGGGATAGCCCTCGGCGTACTTGTTGGTCAGCTGCGAGCCCTGCGCCGCCATCACGGCAGGCGAGGCGTAGTTCTCGCTGGCAATGAGCTCGATGTGGTGTTCCTGGCGGGCGGTTTCCGCCTCAATGGCGGCCCACAGCTCGGGGTCGGTCTGGGCGACCAAGTGGTTTCGGTTGTACATGGCAGTCCGGTAAGAGAAGATCCCTGCACAAGCGGCAAGGGCTGCCCAGGCGAACGGCTCAAGGACCGGCGGCGCAGCGCCGACCGTGCGCTCCCCCGTGGTGTTCCACGTCGGCCGCAGCCCCTTGCAGGGCTCGGCCTATCGCCAGTTGCGCACGGCGCTCAGTGTAGCCCAGGCGCCGCTTATGAACGGGCCGGCGTTGGTTCGGCCTGCCCGGGCGTGTGGCCCGCTGCCTTGGGCGCTGGCGGCGCGCTGGCCGATTGGGCGTTGAGCGGGACCTCCCGGCCCTCGGCCACCTGCTGCAGCCGCAGTTGCTCTGCCAGAACCTTGTTGACGTAGCCGCTGTCGCCCTCAAGGTTGGCTGCGCCCACATAGAACTTAAGCCCGCCCTCGAGCGATCCCGCGCGCTCGATACAGGCGCGCAGCACCCGCACACCGACACGCAGATTGGTCACGGGGTCAAAGGCGGCGAGCGTGCCGCCAAAGGGCGCGTACTTCTGGTGGTGCACGCTGGTCATCACCTGCATCAGGCCTTGCGCTCCAACCGGGCTTTGCGCAAAGGGGTTAAAGCCCGATTCGATGGCCATGATGGCCAGGATCAAGGTGGGGTCGATCTCGACTTTGGCTCCGATGTCGTGGGCTGTCGCGACGAGGGCGGCCACGGGCTCGGGCGCGACCGAATACTTGCGGCTGAGCCAGTGCGCCAGTGCCGCTTGCGGCTGGGGCAAGTCGGCCGGATGAAGCGCCGTGGCGCGGGCGACGGCTTTGGGCTCGCCGTAGCTCAGGTTGGCCTCCTGGCGCTCAACCAGCAGCGCCATGAGCTGCCCTTCGGCGGCCTCGCGCAGGTCTGCACGGGCGGTCAGTGCGATGACCACGAAGGCCACACCCAGACCCAGCATGGCAAAGCTGTTGTGGGTGACATCAAAAAAGCCCTGGGCGATGTCGCTGCCGATCTGACGCAGACGCTGGCCCGCGCGCTGCAGCGCCGGCGAAGGCGTTTTGGAATTCATGGCTGTCCTTTTGGCTGGCCTGTTGCCGATGGCGGCAACGGGCGCGGTGAGGTGGCTGAGCCACCGGGCTGCGTCGGCAGGTGCTGGCCGCCGCAGTTCACAGATCCAAGGCCACAGGTCAAAAGCCGTAGGTCATAAGCCGCAGGTTAAAAGTGCCCGCATGCCAACGGCATTCCTCTGGTTTACGCGAGGCCCCCTGTGTCAGGGCCGGGGGTCGATTGTATCGCCCTGGCCCCGCATACTGGCCTTGACCCGGCTGGCACGGGCGCCCGCCCGGCCG
>CANHBU010000393.1:0-3024 GCA_947458345.1 Comamonadaceae bacterium | reverse complement strand
GAGGATGAGCACAATCATGAGCCAGTTGCTGGTTTCGACTTTTTCGTGCGAGAACGACATGACAAGCACCCTTCAAACGTGGGCCAGAACGGCGGGGATAGGGGCATCCTGCGCCCGGCCGGCCTGAACGGTCGTCAAGACATTCCAGGCCATGATGCCCATAACGCTTAGGTACATGAGTCCGCCCACAAATCGGATGATGTAAAACGGGATGGAGGCCTTGACGCTTTCAACGAAGGTGTAGGTCAGCGAGCCGTCTTGATTGATGGAGCGCCACATCAGGCCCTGCATGACGCCCGCAATCCACAGCGAGGCGATGTAGAGCACGATGCCAATGGTGGAAATCCAGAAGTGGATTTCGATGGCGCGCAGGCTGTGCATGCGCGGCTGCCCATACAGGCGCGGGACCAGGTAGTACAGGGCGCCCATCGAGATGAACCCGACCCAGCCCAGCGTGCCACCGTGCACATGACCGATGCCCCAGTCGGTGTAGTGCGACAAAGCGTTGACCGTCTTGATGGACATCATCGGCCCCTCAAAGGTGGCGATGCCGTAGAAGGACAGCGCCACAATCATGAAGCGGATGATCGGGTCGTCGCGCAGCTTGTGCCAGGCGCCCGATAGCGTCATCACGCCATTGATCATGCCGCCCCAGCTCGGTGCCAGCAAAATGAGCGAAAACACCATGCCCAGCGACTGCGTCCAGTCTGGCAAAGCCGTGTAATGCAGGTGGTGCGGGCCGGCCCACATGTAGGTGAAGATCAGCGCCCAAAAGTGCACGATGGACAGGCGGTAGGAATACACCGGCCGCTCGGCCTGCTTGGGAATGAAGTAGTAGACGATGCCCAGAAAGCCGGCGGTCAGGAAAAAGCCCACCGCGTTATGCCCATACCACCACTGGATCATGGCGTCTTGCACACCCGCGTAAACAGAATAGGACTTCCAGAGGGTCGCCGGCATGGACATCGCGTTGGTAATGTGCAAGAGCGCCACCGCAATGATGAAGGCGCCATAGAACCAGTTGGCCACGTAGATATGGCGAACCTTGCGTATGCCCACCGTGCCAAAAAAAACAATGGCATAAGCCACCCAGGCCACGGCGATGGCGATGCTGATCGGCCACTCCAGTTCGGCGTATTCCTTGCCCCGCGTGATGCCCAGCGGCAAGGTGATGGCGGCGGCCACGATGACGGCTTGCCACAGCCAGAAGTGCAAGGCGGCCAGCTTGTCCGAAATGATGCGCACCTGGCAGGTGCGCTGCACCACCCAGTAGCTGGTGGCAAACAAGGCGCAGCCACCAAACGCAAAAATGGCTGCATTGGTGTGCAAGGGCCGCAGGCGGCCAAACGACAGCCACGGCACATCAAAATTCAAGGCGGGCCAGGCCATCTGGGCTGCGATGAACACACCGACCAACATGCTCACCACCCCCCAGATCACCGCAGCAAGGGCGAACTGACGCACGATGGTGTCGTTGTAAGTGGCTGAGCCGGACGGACTGTCGGCGGGTACAGAAGAGGTCAAGGGCATGGGGGCACTCTGAGTGGTCTTTAGTCGACAACTGCCACTGTGCCCACACACAGCCGCCGCTGCGTTGACTTGGATCAAGCGCGCCCGAGTTTGACCCCTAGAGACACTTCAAAAAATCAGTCGCTAGGTGCGCTCATCGAAGATGCGTTGGCCTTCCTTCTCGACATCCTCAAACTGCCCGGACCACACGGCCCAGGCCAGCAAGCCCAAAATGGCCAGGGCCAGCAGGACCGAAAAGGGAATCAGAAAAAAAAGGATGTCCATGCGCAGCCCCGCTCAGCCTTCAGTCAGGCTCGGCGCCACCGGGCTCATCGACAACCTAGAAGCGTTGAGCACCACCAGCAAAGAGCTCAAGGCCATGCCCAGGCCAGCGGCCCAGGCGGGCAGCGAGCCGGTTAAGGCCAGGGGCACGCAGACCGCGTTATAGACCGCCGCCCAGATCAGGTTCTGACGCACGATGCGCAGGGTTTGCCGCGCTTGCCGGCGCAGCAGCAAGATCACCCCCAATTGGCCCAATGGCACCACCACGTCGGCCTGCGCCAGCGGCACGCCAGAGCCAAGCGCCATGGACACATCGGCTTGTGCCAACACCGGCCCGTCGTTGAGCCCGTCGCCCACCATGAGGACCCGGTGGCCCTGCGCCTGTAGCGCTCTGAGGTAACTGAGCTTGTCTTGCGGCGTGCACTGGCTGCGCACCTGCGTCGGCAGTAAGCCCACCCGCGCCGCCAGATGCTGTACTGAAGCGTCACGGTCGCCCGAGAGCAACTGCACCTGCAGCCCCGCACCCCGCAGCGCCGACACCACCTCGGCCGCATCAACGCGCAGGACCTCATCCCCATGCAAGCGTGCAATCAGGCCGTGGTCGTCGGCCAGGCACACCTGCAGCGCTTGCGTATCGCTGTCGGCCGGCACGCCGCAAAATCCGGCCTGGCCCAAGCGCAGGCAGCCATGCAGGTCCTGCGGCCAAGCCGGGCCCTCAGGCCAGGCCTGCAAGCCCTGACCGGCCACCTCCTGCAGTTGCGTCAGCGCTCCATCGGTCCAAGGCAGCTCGGGGCAGCGACTGCGGGCTTGCTCGACCAGGGCCCGCGACACCGGATGCAGGCTGTGACGGGCCAATGCAGCGGCCACCTGCAAGGCCTGCGCTTGCGTCCAGTCTGGCCGCTCGGTCGACAGCTCGATGTGGCGAAGCCCAAGCCGGGCCTCAGTCAAGGTGCCCGTCTTGTCGAAGAGCACGGTATCGATCCCCTGCAAAGCTTCGAGGGCCTGCAGACGCCGCATGAGCACACCCCGCCGCGCCAACCAGCCGGCTGAGGTGAGCATGGCACTGGGGGTGGCCAGCGACAAGGCGCAGGGGCAGGTCACGACCAGTACCGCCACGGCGGCCATCAGGCCACGGGCTGGATCTTCGTTCCACCAAAACACGGCGGCGGCCAAGGCGGTGAGCAAGACCACCCACAAAAACGGCCGGGCGATGCGGTCGGCCAAAATGGCCAG
>CANHBU010000392.1 GCA_947458345.1 Comamonadaceae bacterium | reverse complement strand
TGAGTCGCGGCACGCTCTACCTGGTGCCCTCGCCGCTGGACTTTGGCTGCGAGCCGCAAACGCCCCTGCAAGAGGTCATGCCTGACGCCACGCTGGCGGTGGCGGCCCGCCTGAGTCATTGGATCAGCGAAAACGCCCGCAGCACGCGCGCTTATCTCAAACGCATCGATGCCTGCCACCGCTTGGCCTTGCCGATCCAGGCGCTGCAGATTCAAGAGTTGCCGCGCGAGCTGCACAAAAAAGGCGACCACGACGGGCGGTTCGATGCGCGCGCACTGCTCAATCCCGCCCTGGCGGGGCAGGACATCGGCCTGGTGTCTGAAGCGGGCATGCCGGCCATCGCCGACCCGGGCGCGTCAGTGGTGCGGGCCGCGCACGAACTGGGCCTCCCGGTGGTACCCCTGACCGGGCCCGTCTCCCTCGTGCTGGCGCTGGCGGCCAGCGGTCTAAACGGACAAAACTTTGCCTTCGTGGGTTACCTTCCGCAAGATGCAAGCCAGCGCAAAGCACGCCTGCGCGAACTCGAAGGCCTGGCCATGCGCACCGGCCAGACCCAGATCTTTATTGAGACGCCCTACCGCAATACCGCCTTGCTCGAGGCGCTGCTGCAGGGCCTGCAGCCGAGCACCCGACTGGCCCTGAGCTGCGGCCTGAGCCTGGCCAGGGGCTGGAGCCGATGCCTGAGCGTTCAGGCCTGGAAAAAGCAGGCTGCACCCGTGCTCAACGAACCGACCGTCTTTGCCATTGGGCGCTAGGGGCGCGCAAGGCCTCGGTCTGCAGGCCCGCCGCTCCGGGGTTTAGCGCAAAGCCGGAGCGCTGTGCATGGCTCGCAGCAAGACCTCACCGACAGCGGCGCCAAAGCGCTTGGCCAGGCGCTCGGCCACGTTCTCGCGGCGGGTGTAATCCATGATGTCTTCGGCCTTGACGATCTCGCGGGCGACGAACTCGAGGCTGCCAAACTGGTCGGCCAGGCCCTGCTCGACCGCTTGCTGGCCGCTCCAAAACAGACCGCTGAAGGTCTCGCTATTTTCCTTGAGCCGATCGCCACGACCGGCCTTGACCGCCGCAATGAACTGCTGGTGAATCTGATCGAGCATCTGCTGGGCGTAGGCGCGCTGCTTGTCGCCCATGGGGCTAAACGGATCGAGCAGACTCTTGTTCTCGCCGGCGGTCAGCAGTCGCCGCTCGACGCCGAGCTTGTTCATGAGCCCCGTAAATCCGAAGCCATCCATGAGCACGCCAATGCTGCCGACGATGCTGGCCTTGTCGACAAAAATCTGATCGGCCGCCACCGCAACGTAGTAAGCGGCCGAGGCACAGGTTTCTTCGACGACGGCGTAGACCGGCTTTTTGTGCAAAGCCTTGAGCCGGACGATTTCGTCATTGATCATGCCCGCCTGCACCGGGCTGCCGCCGGGCGAGTTGATCAGCAGGACCACCGCGCGCGCCGATTCGTCCTCAAAGGCCAAGCGCAAAGCGGCATTGACCGCTTCGGCACTGGCCTCCAGGCCCGGGGCGATCTCACCGGTGACCGAGACCATCGCGGTGTGCGGCGTTGAAACCGCAGTCGGCGAGGCGCTGCGAGACAGCAAGACCCAGGCCATGGCCACCAGAAAGCCCAGCCAGGCCAGTCGCAGCCCGTTGCGCCAGCGCCGGGCCTGGCGCTGCTCGTTCAGGCTGGCAAACGCCAGCTTTTCAAGCGTGCTCCGCTCCCATCGGTCCGGCGCTGAAGCGACGCCGTCGTGCGCCGCAGAGGGCTGGGCTTGCACATCCGGGGTCTCGGATCCGGGCGCCTGGGGCGCTCTGGGTTGGTCTTGCATGGGGAATCGGGCCCTTAGGTAAAACCCGCAGTTTAGAACTGCAAGGGCCTGGCGATGTAGCTGGGGTGCCAAAAGACCACGCCATGGGCCTCGGAAAGCGCGATCCGGACCAGACCGCCCTTGCACGGACCGCCGGCGCATTGGCCACTGTCGGGCCGATAGGCCGCGCCATGGCTGGCGCACAGCAGCCACTGGCCGGTGTCGTCAAAAAAACGGTTGGGCTGCCAGTCCATCTCCATCGCCACATGGGTGCAGCGGTTGAGGTAGGCATGAACCTGCCCGCGGTAGCGGATCGCAAAGGCGCGGCAGGTCTGGCCGCCATAGCTCAGGTCAAAAGACACCGCCTGAGCGCCGTCTCGAAGATCGGCGCTGGCGCACAGGGCAATCGGCGCGTCCTCGCTCATTTGCGTCCTGCGCTCATGCGTGCAGCAGCAGCCAGCGCTGCAACTGCTCGACCGTGTGCGCCACCGTCCGGGGCCCGAGCGCGTGCAAGCCCTGCGGCTCATGCGCACCGTAACTGACCGCCACACTGGCGCAACCGGCGTTAATGGCCATCTGCAGATCATGGGTGGTATCGCCCACCATCAAGGTGCGCTCGGGCGCCACGCCGAACTGCGCCATCAATTCTTCGAGCATGCGCGGGTGCGGCTTGCCAGCCGTCTCGTCGGCCGTTCTCGAGCCGTGAAAACGCCCTTGCAACTCCACGCTTTGCAAAGCCTCGTCGAGCCCTCGGCGCGACTTGCCGGTGGCCACCGTCAGCACATGGCCGCGCTCGCGCAGGGCCTGCAGCATCGGCAGGACGCCCTCAAACAGGCTCAGGCGCCCCTGCTGCGCCATGTAATGGTGCCGGTAGCGCTCACCGAGCAGCGGGTAGCGCTCGCGCGGCACATCGGGCGCGGCATGCGCCAGCGCCTGCATCAGCCCTAAACCGATGACATAGGCGGCCTCGCGCTCGCTCGGCACGGTGCCGCCGACATCGCGCACCGCCTCCTGGATGCAGCGCACGATGATGGCCGTGCTGTCAAACAGCGTGCCATCCCAGTCAAAAGCAATCAAGTCAAAGTTCAGCGCTCGGGACATGGTCGATGAAGCCTTGCAGGCAAGCGGGCAACGGGGCGTTCAAATGGACGCGCTGGCCGCTCGCGGGGTGGGTAAAACTCAGGCGCCAAGCGTGCAGAAACATGCGCTCGAGCATCGCCTGAGGCGCGCCTTTTTGCAACTGTCGG
>CANHBU010000391.1:0-3034 GCA_947458345.1 Comamonadaceae bacterium | reverse complement strand
GTCGTTGCGGCCGATGGTAAAGCAAGAGTTCCCCCCCGCCCGCAACGAGGCCTGGACCGTGAAACCGATGGCGTAGTCTTCCTCGCGGACGGCCTTGAGCACCAGATCGGAGAAGGCCTGCGTGGCCTGCTTTTCTTCGGGCGTGACCGGCTCGCGCGCGGCCAGCACGGGCTGGCGCGTGACCGTGGTGTCGGGCGTGGGACCGGGATAGACGTGGCTGACCAGGCAGAGATCGCCCAGCACGCCGGAAATCGCCAAGTTTGGAAAGCACAGGTGGATGCGCCGCAGGTGCGTCTCGGCGTCCCAGCGCTCCTCGGGCACGCCCTCGAGCTCGCCCAGGCTCCGGCGTCCGAACACCAGCCGCTGGTGCGGCCCGTAGGCGTCTTGCAGGATCAGGTTGCCGATGGTGTACTGGCCAACGGTCGTGCTGTGCACGGTGTTGTGGTGATAGGACTCGAGGTAGCCCTCCCAGGCCACTTTCCAGCCGGGGCCGGGGATCTCGCGTTGGGCGTAGACATGCCAGTGGTCCAGCCGCAGTTGGGCCAGGGGCTGGGCGAAGTCGCCCAGGAAGTCGTCGATGTCAAACCGCTCCTGCGGCGAGAGACAGACCCAGATCACGCCCACGCGCTCGGCGCAGGGCAGCTCGGTCAGTGAGTGGGTGCTGGCGCTGACCTCGCCGAAGGTGGACTCGCCAAACAGGCCGCTGAGCTTGCCCTGCAGGTCGTAGCGCCAGGCGTGGTAAGGGCACACAAAGCGCTGCAACTGGCCGTGGCCGGCCGGGCACAACTGCGCGCCGCGGTGGCGGCAGGCGTTGATGAAGCTGCGCACCACGCCGTCTTCGCCACGTGCCAGGATGATGGGCTTGCCCATCACCGTCAGGGCCTGGTAGCTGCCAGGCTTGGGCAACTCGATGCTCAGCGCTACGCCCAGCGGCAGGTGGTGAAAGACCTGCTCGACCTCGCGGGCAAAGCGCTGCGGATCGGCATAAGCCTCCAGCGGCACCTGCATGGTGGAGGCGGCCTGGTCGGTGCTCTTGTTGCGCAGGTGCGCCAGGGCTCTGCGCGCCAGAGCATTGGAATCGCTGCTGGTGCTCATGATCGGCTCCTCAGACGGCGCGCCCGTGGGCGCGTTCAAAGTCCTGCCAGGCGGGCAGGGATTCCGGATAGTCACCGGGCAGTTGGCGCCCGCCCATGGTGACCCGGGTCCGACCGCTCAGGGCCTGGGCGTAGTCCTTGGCCGGGACGTAGTAGAGGAACTGCAGCACCCGCTTTTGAAACACCCAGCGTCCGTTGACCCGGCGGTAGACGTCGTCGTAACGCATGCCCGAAACGCTGACTTCGTTGTCCGGGCAGGTCTCGGCGTGACTGAGCACCAGCCCAGTGGCACGGTCGGGGTCGGCGCTGTCAAATCGCACGAAATGGTCGTGCGTCCAGTGGTAGCCGGGGCCGCGGATCTTGAAGAGGCGCACAAACATGGCCAGGATCTCGTCACGGCCATTGGCCGCCAGCAGCTTGCTGGGCGAATCCATCGTCGCGTCCTCAGCAAACAGGCTGGCCAGCCTGTCCATGTCATGCTCGTCACAGGCCACCGCGTAGGCGCTGGTCAACTCCGCGATTTCCACGCGCGACTCCAGTTGCTCGACTCTGCGCGTGAGTTTTTCCAAATCCGTCATCATGTTCTCCCGTTACCGATCGCCAAATAATGGTTCGCTGCCCGCCCGGCCTCAGGCCGGCGCAACGCGCAGCAGGCGGCGCGCGTTGTCGGCCAGCGCCGGCGCCACGGGCGCGTGGCCATCGCCAGCCTGCGTCTCGGGCGCATCCCAGCCGGCAAAGTTGGTGCCGTACACCAGGTGGCCCGGCCCGACCGCCGCCGCCAGCAGCTCCAGCGCCTGCGGATGGTCCACATGGGTGTCGAACCACAAGCGTTTCAGGCGTTCCTCGAATGCGCCCTCGGCGCGCAGCGCCGGCGGCGACCAGGCCCGCTTGCGTGCGCCCTTGGCCATGCGCCCCATCAACAGCGCGGTGGCTCCGCCGCCGTGGCTCAGGCAGATGTCAAGCCCAGGGTGGCGGTCCAGCACACCGCCAAAGATGAGCGTAGCCACGGCCAGGGTCTCCTGCGCTGCGAAGCCCGCGATGATGTCGAGCTCGAAGCGGCGCAGGGCCGGATCTCCCGGGGGGCCGTCGATGCCGGCTGGGCCCGGATGAATGAACAGCGGCACGTCGAGCCGCACGGCCTGCGCGTAGAGCGCGTCCATGGCGGCATGGTCCAGGGGCAGCGGCGCGTCGGTGCCAAAGGACGCGCCGGCCAGACCGAGCTCGGTCACCGCGCGCTGCAGCTCCTGCGCCGCTGCCTGCGGATCCTGCAGTGGCAAAGCGGCCAGGCCCGCCAGGCGCTGCGGATGCGCCGCCACGATGGCGGCCAGCGCGTCGTTGTGGATGCGGCAAAACCGAACCGCGTCATCGGTTGGGATGAAATGCATGTAGGTCAGTGGATTGGGCGAGACCACCTGGAAATCAATGCCGCGCTCGATCATGCGCGCAACTCGCACGTCGGGGTCCATAAAGGGGCTGCCGACATAGCGCACCCCATCAAGGCGGTAATGGGGACCGACCTGAAAGAAAGGCGTTCCATCGGGGTGCTGGCCCAAAGTAGGGCCATAGGCGCCTGCGGTGCCCATGGTCTCAGGAATCACGATGTGGGCGTGCAGGTCGACCACGCGGGCACGGGACAGGGCGGGGTTGCGCATGTGGAGCTTTCTGAGGGGATCGGGGCAGGCCGGTCGGTGGCGCGCCGGGTTGCTTTTCAAAAAACAACAGATTCAATTGAACCGATTTCGTTAAATGTACCCGTGCCATAATTTCTAGTCAACGCTGTCGCGCCAAGCGACAGGCTCAGCAAGCTCACTGCAACACACACCACTTTCAAGGGGCTCCACCATGCGACTGGCTTTGGTGACAGGAGGCGGCGGCGACATTGGCGCTGCCATCGGGATACGCGCGGCGGCGGCCGGCTACCGGGTCGCTCTGCTCGACCG
>CANHBU010000390.1 GCA_947458345.1 Comamonadaceae bacterium | reverse complement strand
TCACCTGCCGCTGGACGCCCATCCCGAGCTGGGCAACAACGCGCAGCTCGGTCTGCGCCTGGGCTTGCAGGCTTTCGAGGGCGAACAGGGCCGCTTTGGCGAGAACCGGCTGGGCTTTGTGGGCGGCCCGGCCGCTGGCGGCGCGATTGCGACGCCGCAGGACCTGGCTGCGGGCATCGAGACGGCGCCGGGCCGGCCGGGCACCCTGGTGGCGGGGCAGCCGGGGCCCTTGCGGACAGTGGCCTGGTGCACCGGGGGTGCCCAAGGCTACTTTGAAGCCGCGATTGCCGCCGGTGCCCAGGCCTTCATCACCGGCGAGATGTCCGAGCCGCAGGCCCATCTGGCCCGCGAGATGGGCGTAAGCTTCATCGCCTGCGGCCACCATGCGTCCGAGCGTTATGGCGCGCCCGCTGTCGCGGCCCGCGTGGCGGCCGAGTTCGGCATCGAGCACGAGTTCATCGACATCGACAACCCGGCATGAAACCGATCGTTATCAGCATGGGCGATGCGGCCGGTATTGGCCCGGAGGTCATTCTCAAGGGGCTGGCTGCGGCGCCCGAGGAGGCCGCCGGCTGCGTGGTGCTGGGCGATCTGGCGGCGCTGCGCCGCGCCAAGGCTGTAGCCGGTGTGCGCGATTTGCCCTTGGCACTGGCCGAGCTCGGCGCGCTCGAGCAGGTCCACCGGCTGCCGCCGCGCTGCCTGGGCGTGCTGCAATCCTGCGATTTGCCCGAGTTGCCCGCCTGGGGGCAGGTCAGCGGCCAGGCCGGGCGCGCCGCGGCGCAGTGCATCGCAGCCGGTGCGCAGGCGGTGCTGGCGGGGCAGGCCCGGGCCCTGGTCACTGCCCCTATCCATAAGGAGGCGCTGGCCGCTGCCGGCAGCCCCTGGGCTGGTTTTCCGGGGCATACCGAGTTGCTGCAGCATGAGGCAGCCCGGTTTTTGGCTTGCAGTGCCGAGCAGCTGCCGGTGCGCATGATGCTGGCGGGCTCAGGCTTGCGCACGGTGCTGGTGAGCATTCATGTGTCGCTGCGCCAGGCGCTCGACAGCTTGAGCACCGAGCGGGTGCTGCAGACCGTGCGCATTGCCCACGGCGCGCTCGAGCGCTGGCTCGGCAGGGCGCCGCGCCTGGCCGTGGCTGGCCTCAATCCGCATGCCGGTGAAGGCGGCCTGTTTGGGCGCGAGGAGATCGACATCATTTCGCCGGCCGTCGCGCAGGCGCGGCAAGCGGGCATCGATGCCAGCGGGCCGCATGCGCCCGACACGGTGTTCATGCGGGCCCGCCAGGGCGATTTCGATGCGGTCATCGCGATGTACCACGACCAAGGCCTGATCCCGGTCAAGCTGCTCGGTCTGGAGCAGGGCGTCAATGTGACCCTGGGGCTGCCCTTGCTGCGCACCAGCCCCGACCATGGCACGGCTTTCGATCTGGCCGGCACCGGGCGGGCCGATGCCTCGAGCTTCATGGCCGCCTTGCGCCTGGCCCGCCACCTGAGCGCAGCACCGGCGCACTGAGACCGCCCAATCGTCTGGATTGACGGCCCTGTGGCGACCTGGGTTTGTCGCTTGGGCTGTGCAAAGGGGCGGGCGCGCTCCGCTACAATACCGGGTTGACCCTAGTGCTACAACTTGTGCGATGAAAGCGCGCCGAGTTTCGAAGGACGTTCATGACCCAAAGCAGCCAAGCCAGCGCAGTGCCCGCCTCCGGCCCTGTGGACCCGAGCAAAAGAAACTGGATCCTGACCACGGCCGCAGTTGGCGGCGCGGGCGCAGCCGCTGTGGCCGTGCCCTTTGTCAGCACTTTTCAGCCCTCCGAGCGAGCCAAGGCCGCCGGCGCAGCCGTCGAGGTCGATATCTCGGCGCTCAAGCCCGGTGAGAAGCTGACGGTCGAGTGGCGCGGCAAACCGGTCTGGATCATCAAGCGCACCCCCGAGCAGCTCGAAAGCCTCAAAAAAACCGAGGCCCAACTGGCCGACCCCAAGTCCGAGCGCAACCCGGCCGAACTCACGCCCGCCTACGCGCGCAACGCCAACCGCTCGATCAAGCCCGATGTGCTGGTGGCCGTCGGCATCTGCTCGCACCTGGGTTGCTCGCCGGTCGACAAGTTTCAGACCGGCGCCCAGCCCTCGCTGCCCGACGACTGGAGCGGCGGTTTTCTGTGCCCCTGCCACGGCTCGACTTTCGACATGGCCGGCCGGGTCTTTAAAAACAAGCCCGCACCGGACAACCTGGAAGTGCCGCCGCACATGTACCTTTCGGACAACAAGCTGGTGATCGGCGAAGACAAAAAGGCCTGATGCGCGTCGTGTCCGCTCTTGCGCAGTTGGCGCGAGCGGGCCTCCCGTCAATGGATTAGGAAACCGAACATGGCAGATTTCAAAGAAATTTCCCCTGACGCGCCGGCCGGCGCCAAGCTCATGAACTGGGTGGACAACCGCTTTCCGGCCACCAAGATGTTCAAGGAGCACTTGAGCGAGTACTACGCGCCCAAGAACCTGAACATTTGGTACATGTTTGGTTCGCTCTCGCTGCTGGTGCTGGTCATCCAGATCGTCACCGGCATCTTTCTGACCATGAACTACAAGCCCGACGCAGCGCTGGCTTTCGGTTCGGTCGAGTACATCATGCGCGATGTGCCCTGGGGCTGGCTGATTCGTTACATGCACTCCACGGGTGCTTCGGCCTTCTTCATCGTGGTCTACCTGCACATGTTCCGCGGGCTCATTTACGGCAGCTACCGCAAGCCGCGCGAGCTGATCTGGATCTTCGGTTGTGCCATCTTCCTGGCTCTGATGGCCGAGGCTTTCATGGGCTACCTGCTGCCCTGGGGCCAGATGAGCTACTGGGGCGCTCAGGTGATCGTGAACCTCTTTGCCGCCATCCCCTTCGTCGGTCCCGATCTGGCTCTGCTGATCCGCGGCGACTACGTGGTGGGCGACGCCACACTCAACCGCTTCTTTGCCTTCCACGTCATTGCAGTGCCGCTGGTGCTGCTGGGCCTGGTGGTGGCGCACATCATTGCCTTGCACGAGGTGGGCTCCAACAATCCCGATGGCGTGG
>CANHBU010000389.1 GCA_947458345.1 Comamonadaceae bacterium | reverse complement strand
TCCCGGCAGACGGCAGCCCATTTACGAAAAAAGCCCTGGCTTTTTTGATCACCCACGAAAACTTTTGTGGACCGCAAGACGAACTGATCGTGCTCCATGTGCAGACGCCGATGCCGCCCCGGGTCAAGGGCATGGTCGGATCGAGCGCCGTCAACCAGTACCATCGTGAGGAGGCCCAAAGGGTGCTCGATCCGATCGAGAAGTTTCTCAAGCGCCACGGGCTCAACTACAAGCTGCACTATGTGGTGGGCGCTGCGGCGCCAGAAATTCTCAAGGCCGTCACTCAGCAGGGGGTGCATATGGTGGTCATGGGCACCCACGGCCATGGCCTGCTCGGTCGCGCCCTGATGGGCAGCGTCGCTCAGCGCGTCGTGACCGAAAGCACCGTGCCGGTCCTGCTGGTTCGCTAAGCGAACTTGAGCCAGGCCGCTCCAATTGCAAGGATTGCCGCGTCGCTAGCGCTGCTCGCAATGACAGCTAGGGAAGGTCTGCATAAACTTCTTGTGTCATTGCGAGTCACTGCGAGTCATTGCGGGGCGGCAATCCTAAGAATGACGGAATTGACGGCTAGAGCCCTGCCTGCCTGGCGCTGACCGGCTCAATGCACACTCCACATCGGCGTGCCTTGGCCGGGTTCGCGCACAGGCTGCAGCGGGCCGGACCAGGGTTCTTGAACGGGGGGGCGTTCTTCCTCGGGCCTTGGCTGCTCATCGTCGCGGCGCTGGGGCGTGCCATGGCCGCCCCAGGGCGCGGGGGGTGGTGCGTCCAGGTTGGGCAGCGCCCAAAGGCTAGGCCACGCCCAAAACACGTTAGCGGTATTCATCTCAGTCTCGCCTGCTCGATCGCCGCGAGGCCCGGCCCAGAAGCGCCACGAGGGCGGCGCCGACCCCCAGTGCAAGCAAAGCCGACTGCGTGGGCCTTTGGCTGATCTGGCGCGTCAGCTGCTGCTGCATCCTCATCCACCAGGCTTGGCCCGATGTGTCAATGCCATTGCCCGGACGGCTGTGCAAGCCCTCTGCCGGCTGCCGACTCGACGGCTGCGACTGATCGGCGCCGAGTTCTTCCTCGACGGACTCGAGCACGGGCTCGCTCAGGGATCGCTGGGCCTGCCAGCGTGTGGCGCTGACCGCCGCTTGGGATTCGTTCATGGTGGGGCTCTCCTGCATCGCATCGCAGCCCGGTTCGCGGGCTGCGAACCATGGGGCGACTGGCATTGAGCTTAAAAGCCGCCCTTGGGCGGCCTTGTGGGTGTTTGGCCAGCGCCCTTGTCGGACAGCGATCAGTGGGGCGCCGGCCGCGTGGTCCTTAGCGGATCGATCCCCACAGGATCAGCGCCTCGCGGCCTTGCACCACCAGGTCGCAGCGCGCTCCCACAGGCAGCAGCACCTTCGTGGGCACGTGGCCAAAGGGCAAGCCAGTGAGCACCGGCGCCTTGACCTGGGTGCGCAGCCAGGCAACCACGCTGGCGAGCTTGAAGCCTTTGTCATGCGGCACCAGACGGAAATTGCTGAACTGGCCAAAGACGATCGCTTTTTGCCGGGCCAGAACGCCGGCATGCAGCAGCTGCGAGAGCATGCGCTCGATGCGGTAGGGGTGCTCGTTGACGTCCTCAATAAAGAGAATGCCCTTGGCAATGGCGGGCAGATAAGGGGTGCCCACCAGCGTGCACAGCACCGACAGGTTGCCGCCCCACAAAGTTGCGCCCGATACCTGCAGCTGGGCCGCCTCTGGCTTGGGCAGCTGCCAGCCCGTGCCCTCGGCACGGCCGGTGAGCAGGTCGTCCAGACAGGCCAGCATGATGTCATCGCTTTCCTGCTCGCCGCCAAAGTCGTCGAGCAGGGCCGGCCCAGCCCAGCTCGGGGCGCTGGTCTTGGCCAGCAAAGCGCATTGCAAGGCGGTGAAATCGCTCAAGCCCACAAAACGGGTACGCCCGCTCGCCTTGGCCAAGGCCTTGTAGGGCAATTGGGGCAAAAGCCGGGTCAGTCCGTAGCCCCCGCGACTGATCATGGCCAGGTCAGCGCCGCTGGCCGCCGCCCGGCCGATGGCGGCGAGTCGGGTGGCGTCGTCACCTGCAAAGCGCTGAAAACTGGCCAGCGCCGACCCATCGATCTCGACCTCGTGGCCGAGCCCGCGCAAGCGTTTGACGCCGCGCGCAAACGCCGCCTTGTCGCGCACTGCGCCAGCGGGAGAGTAAAGGTAGATGTGCGCCATAGAGCCTGCTCGCCGATCAAGTGGCGAAGTGTCGCACGGCTTGTTGTGCAATGAATTGGCCATGCTCCTGCACGAAATGGCCGGCCTGCGGCAGCAGCAAAGGCTCGGGGCAGCCGCGGATGGAGGTGGCCAGTTGGCGCATGACCGGCTCGCCCAAGACAGGATCTTGCTGACCGATAACGAGCAAGCTACGACCTTGCCAGTGTTGCCGCCAAAACTGTTCGGCTTGGCCAGACAGCGCTGCGCCCGGGTCTTCGGGGCTTTCGGGCACCCGCTGCGGGAAGGCGCGCAGCGCGGCACGATAGCCCGCGTCTGGAAAGGGCGCGCTATAAGCCGCCGCTTCGGCTGCGCTCAGGTGGGGGTTGCCCCGCATCAGCAGTCGGCCGACATCGTATTGGGCTTGGCTTTTGCACCATTGGCGCCAGGCCACAAACCCAGGACTCAGGGGCTGCTGGCCTGTCGCCAGCAGGGTGTTCATGGCCAGCAGGCCCGTGTAGCGATGGGGTGCCTGCATGGACAGGGTCAGCCCCAAAATGCCGCCCCAGTCCTGCACAGTCAGTACGACCCTTTGCAGGTCCAGACGTTCGACCAGATCGAGCAGAACTTGACGGTGCCGCTCGAAGCCATGAAAGTCCTCGCGCTTGGGCTTGTCGCTCTTGCCAAAACCCAGCATGTCGGGCGCAACGACCCGGTGGCCAGCGGCCAGAAAGACCGCGATCATGCGGCGGTAAACGTAGCTCCAGCTTGGGTTTCCGTGCAGGCACAGCCAGGTTACAGGTGCGTCACGCGGCCCTTCGTCAAGGTAGTGCAAACGCCAACCCAAAGCCGAGGGCAGATCGCTCAC
>CANHBU010000388.1 GCA_947458345.1 Comamonadaceae bacterium | reverse complement strand
GCGCTTGCGCCACTTTGCGGCGCCCGAGCGCGACGATCTGTTCTGCGGCTTTCGCTCCTGCGCGGCCTGAGCCAAGCTCTGATGACCTCCTTGCACGAGAGCTTGCTGCTGGCTCTGGGCCTGATTGCAGGGCTGGATGCACAGCTTGCCGCCATCGTGCTGCGCTCGCTGGCTGTCAGTGGCCTGGCTTGCCTGCTGGCTTGCAGCTTGGGCCTGCTGCTCGGTGCCTGGCTCGGGGTCGGCCGCTTCGCCGGCCGCGGGGCTCTGCTGGCCGTGCTCAACACCTTGCTGGCCCTGCCTTCGGTGGTGGTCGGTTTGCTGGTGTACCTGCTGCTCTCGCGCTCGGGCCCGCTGGGTTTTTTGGGTTGGCTGTTTTCTTTTCAGGCCATGGTGCTGGCGCAGACGCTGCTGGTGCTGCCGGTGCTGGTGGCGCTGACGCGCCAGCTGATCGAAGACGCCGATGCCGATCATGGCGAGTCACTGCGCTCGCTGGGGGCCGGCCCTTTTTGGCGCGGCCTGATCCTGCTTTGGGACGAGCGCCATGCGCTGGCCACCATCGTGCTGACCAGCTTTGGGCGTGCAATTTCCGAGGTTGGGGCGGTGATGGTGGTGGGCGGCAATATCGAGGGCTTTACCCGCGTCATGACCACAGCCATCGCGCTGGAAACCAGCAAGGGCGACCTGCCGCTGGCGCTGGCCCTCGGCTTGGTGCTGCTGATGGTGGTGCTCATGCTCAATGCGCTACTCGCTTTGCTGGCGCGTTGGCGCCGCCGCCTCGATGGGCCGGCGCTGCCTGCTGGCCATGCCTGGACTCAGGCGGGCCCCCGATGAGCCCGAGCGTGTTTGAGTTGCACCAGGTCGATGTGCGTTTTGGCTCGGCCTGGGCGCTGCGCGACTGCACGCTGCGCATTGCAGCGGGCGAGGCTGTCGCCCTGGTGGGCGGCAACGGCAGCGGCAAGAGCACCCTGCTGCGTTGCCTGCATGGTCTGCAAAACGTCAGCGCCGGGCGCATCGAGCGCGCGCCGTTGAAGCAGGCCATGGTGTTTCAGCGCCCCTTCGTGCTGCGCAGCAGCGCGCTGAGCAATGTTGCACTGGGTCTGTGGCTGCGCGGCATGCCCTGGCGGCAGGCCCTTGAGCGCGCTGGCGCCGCGCTCGAGCGGGTGGGCTTGGCCGAGCAGGCCAGGTCTAACGCGCGCACGCTCTCGGGCGGGCAGCAGCAGCGCCTGGTGTTGGCGCGGGCCTGGGCGCTGCAGGTGCAGGTGCTGCTGCTCGACGAGCCCACCGCCAGCCTGGACCCGGCCGCAAAGCGCGAGGTCGAGCAGTTGATGGCGCAGTTCTCGGCGGCGGGGATGACGCTGATTTTCGCCAGCCACAACCTTGGGCAGGTCAAGCGGCTGGCCGATCGGGTGCTGTACCTTGAAGACGGCCGCTTGCAGGTCGATTTGCCAGCGGACCATTTTTTTGGCGGTCCACTGCCTCCTGGGGCGGCGGCTTTTGTTAAGGGGGAGTTGATTTGAAGCGCTGGTGTCTTGCCATCGTTTGGGTTGTGATAGCGCTGCCGGCGGCCTGGGCTCAGGTGCCGGCCATCGTACTGGCCTCGACCACGTCGACTGAGCAGTCGGGTTTGTTTGCCTACCTTTTGCCCCAGTTCCAGCGGGCCACGGGTATTGCGGTCAAGGTGGTGGCCGTGGGCTCGGGCCAGGCCATCGACATGGCCCGCCGGGGCGATGCCGATGTGCTGCTGGCCCATGATCCGGCGGCCGAAGAGCGGCTGGTGGCCGAGGGTTTTGCTTTGCGCCGCATCCCGGTCATGTACAACGACTTCGTGCTCATCGGGCCGGCGGCTGACCCGGCGCGCGTGCGCGGCAGCGACATCGCGCAGGCCTTGCGGCACATTCGCGAGCAGCGCGCCCTTTTTGTCTCTCGGGGCGATCGCAGCGGCACCCATGCGGCCGAACTGCGCTACTGGCAGCAGGCTCAGATCGACGTGGCCACGCTGGCCGCCTACCGGGCCTGTGGCTGCGGCATGGGGCCTGCGCTCAATATGGCCGCCAGCCTGGACGCTTACACCCTGGCCGATCGTGGCACCTGGCTGGCCTTTGCCAACCGCGGCTCGCTTGCCTTGCTGGTCGAAGGCGACCGGCGCCTGTTCAATCCCTATGCCGTGATGGCGGTCAACCCAGCCAAGCATCCGCATGTCAAGCAGGCGCAGGCGCAGCAATTTGTCGATTGGATCACCGGGCCAGCCGGTCAGGCGGCGATCGCAGCTTTTCGCATCGGCGGGCAGCCGCTGTTCTTCCCCAATGCCCCCAAAGGCCTTTAAGCCATCGGCTGATTCTTCCAATCTCCGACACAAGCTGAGCTTGGAGCAGCCCCTTTTAGAATCGGCGTCACATGTTGTTGTTTCGCCTGTCTGAACGCCTCAAAGCTCTGGCCCTGTGCCTGAGCTTGTTGGCCCTGTGCTCGGCGCTCCTGGCGCCGGCATCGGTGCTGGCGCAAGAAGCAGTGTCGGGCAAGTGGTCGGGGCTGTGCGCTGCCGCTGCGCCCGATTCGGGCGGCTTGGAGCACGCCGACCAAGACCATTGCAGCTTGTGCCTGCTGCCCGTGCTGGCCTTGCCCGGGGCGGATCGGACAGCGGCACCGCCTTTGGCTTCAGCGGCCGATCCGCAAGCCCGGCCCCAAGCGCTGCGGCCGGCTCAGCAGTCGGCGCCGCCTTCGATTCGCGGCCCGCCCACTGCGCTTTAAAGCGTTGCTGCCGCTTGCCTCGCGCTGGCGCTTGATCTGAGCTCTTTGTTTTTGGGGGCTAGGCGCTGCTCGTCGGTGCTGGCGCCAGCCACGCCCATTGATCCAACCGAATATCTATTGGAGATTTTTGATGATCGCTTTGAACCTGAAGATTTTGCTGGCCGCTGGGGCCCTGTCGGCCTTGAACGCCATGGCCCAAGCGCCTGCTGTGAAGATCGACGCCGCCTGGGCTCGCGCCACCGTGCCCGGCCAAAAGGGCACGGGTGCCTTCATGACGCTGACGGCCCAGCAGAGCCTGCGCCTGGTGGGTG
>CANHBU010000387.1 GCA_947458345.1 Comamonadaceae bacterium | reverse complement strand
GCCGCTCGAACGTTGAGCGCCTGCTGCAAAGCGCCCAGGGCCTGCGCCACCGGCTCGGCCAGTTGCAGGGCGTAGGGCGTGGGCTCCATACCCGACTGGGTGCGTAAAAACAGCTCGTCGCCCAGGTTGGCGCGCAGACGGCCCAGGGCGCTGCTGACCGCCGGCTGGCTCATGCCCAGCAGTGGCCCGACGGCCGACACCCTTTTGTGCAGCAGCAGGTGGTGAAAGACCACCAACAAATTGAGATCGAGCTTGGCAATATCCATCGATGGGCTTATTTGATTTTCGGATATTGAATATATCAATAATCTGGTTTACTTAATTGAGAGTCTTGCGCATGATCGCCCCTTGTTGTCACAAGAGGGTGCCATGCAGGAACAAGCCATACGATGGGAAAGAGCGGACGCCAGCCGCGTGCCGTTTGCGCTGTACACCGGCGCCGACGGGCACAAGAAGGAGCTCGAGCGGTTTTTCTACCGCGGCCACTGGAACTACGTCGGCCTGGAGGCCGAGGTCCCCAATGTGGGTGACTTTCGGCGCAGCAAGATCGGCGAGCGCTCGGTCATCATGACGCGCAGCGCCGACGGCCAGGTGCATGTGCTCGAAAACGTTTGCGCCCATCGCGGCATGGCCTTTTGCCGCGAGCGCCACGGCAACAAAAAGGAGCTGGTCTGCCCCTACCACCAGTGGAGCTACACGCTCGAGGGCAAACTGCAGGGCGTGCCCTTTCGCCGGGGCGTGCGTCAGGACGGCAAGGTCAATGGCGGCATGCCAGCGGACTTCGACCCCAAGGACCACAGCCTGAACCGGCTCAAGGTGGCGCGCCGAGGCGGCGTGGTGTTTGCGTCCTTCGATCACTCGGTCGAGTCGCTGGAGGACTTCATGGGCCCGACCATCCTGAAGTACTTCGACCGCCTGTTCGATGGGCGCCAGCTCAAGATCCTGGGCTACAACCGCCAGCGCATTCCGGGCAACTGGAAGCTGATGCAGGAAAACATCAAGGACCCCTACCACCCGGGCCTGCTGCACACCTGGTTCGTCACCTTCGGACTTTGGCGGGCTGACAACAAGAGCGCGCTCTACATGGACGCGCACCACCGCCACGGCGCCATGACCTCCACCCGAGGCAGCGCCGGCGCCGCCAGCGGCGACAAGTCGCAAGTCACCGAGGGCAGCAGCTTCAAGGCCAGCATGGAGCTCAACGACCCGAGCTTTTTGGACATCGTGCCCGAGCCCTGGTGGCGCATGGGCGAGGCCATGCCCACGGCCGTGATGATGACCCTGTTTCCCAGCGTGATTTTTCAGCAGCAGGTCAACAGCGTCTCGACGCGGCACATCCAGCCCGACGGACACGGCGCCTTTGACTTCATCTGGACGCATTTTTGTTTTGAAGACGACAGCCCCGAGATGCAGCAGCGCCGGCTGCGCCAGGCCAATCTGTTTGGCCCGGCCGGCTTTGTCAGCGCCGACGACGGCGAGGTGATCGAGTTTTCGCAGCAGGCCTTCGAGACCCGGCCCGATCACCGCATGCTCGTCGAGCTCGGTGGGCGCGAGGCGGGCGATACCGACCACATGGTCACCGAAACCCTGATCCGCGGCATGTATGAATATTGGCGCAAGGTGATGGACACATGAGCACCGTCGATTTGCCCACCTGGCTGGGCCTGCAGCAGCTTTACGCCGACTATGCGCTGGCCGTCGACAGCGGCCAGTGGGACCTGTGGCCCGAGTTCTTTACCGAGCAGTGTGTCTACAAGCTGCAGCCGCGCGAAAACCACGAGCGCGGCTTTCCCCTGTGCACGCTCTTTTTTTCCAGCAAGGGCATGCTCAAAGACAGGGTCTACGGCATCCGCGAAACGCTCTACCACGACCCCTATTACCAGCGCCATGTGGTGGGCGCGGCGGTGGTGCGCAAGGTCGAGGACGGCCGCATCCATAGCGAGGCCAACTATGCGGTGTTTCGCACCAAGTACGACAAGGAAAGCACGGTCTTCAATGTCGGCCGTTACATCGACACCGTCGTGCCGACGCCCGCGGGCCTGAAGTTTGCCGAGCGCCTGTGTGTCTACGACAGCGAGATGATTCCCAACTCCATCATCTATCCCATCTGAGCCCGACCATGAGCAACTGGACCGATGTGGCGGCTGAGGCCGATTTGTTTGAAGGTGCCGGCATCGCCGTCACGCCGCAGGGCCGCGACATCGCCCTGTTCAAGCTTGAGGACGGCGTGTATGCCATCGACAACCTGTGCAGCCACGGCAATGCCAGGCTGTGCGACGGCTTTGTCGAGGGTCACCAGGTCGAATGCCCCTTCCACCAGGCCTTGTTCGATGTGCGCGACGGCTCGGTGACCTGCGGGCCAGCCGCCGAGCCGGTGCGGTCCTGGCCGGTCAAGATCGAGGGTGGCCGCGTGTTTCTTGATCTTTGAGGGCCTGGACCATGCGACACACTTGCGTCGATGCGGGTCTGCCGGCCTTGGGTCAGCCGTTTTCCTGGGCCATTAAAGCCGACCTCACCCGCTCGCACCTGCTGTTTACGGCCCACGGGCCTGTGCGACCTGACGGAACCGTGCACACCGGAGAGGTTACAGAGCAGGCCCGGCTGACCTTTGCCAACCTGCGGCAGGCGCTGGTGGCCGCGGGCGGGAGCCTGGCCGACGTGGCCCAGGTGCTGATCTACATGACCGACGTGGCCGACATGGCCGCCATCGACGCGGTGTACCGCGAGTTTTTTACCCAGCCCTACCCCAACCGGTCGAGCGCCGGCGTTGCCGCACTGGTCGTGCCGGGCATGAAACTCGAGATCGTGGCTTATGCGGTGGTGCCGGCGCACGCAGATCGCAAAGATCCCAATTGATCCGCGGCGCCTTCAAGCCGGCCGCCCCCCTCCTTGATGGCCTGAGAGAAGAGTTGAAAAAATTGGGGTCAGACCCCGATTTCGTCGGAAATTGGGGTCTGACCCCAATTTTTTCCCCCAATTTTTTCGCCTTCAATCGCTGACCCCAATTTCGGGGGGCGTATTCATGGTCTTGGTGCAAACCCTTAAAAGATTGCACCGTTAAGGTGCGGCGCGCCTCT
>CANHBU010000386.1 GCA_947458345.1 Comamonadaceae bacterium | reverse complement strand
T
The DNA here is from genome assembly GCA_947458345.1 of Comamonadaceae bacterium. GTDB lineage: Bacteria > Pseudomonadota > Gammaproteobacteria > Burkholderiales > Burkholderiaceae_C > Polaromonas. The sequence goes on along the minus strand of CANHBU010000386.1, from coordinate 3,097 downwards.
TCACAAAACCCTCGGAGCGAATGCGCAGCGCAAGTACGGTGGCTCCATGGTAAGCCCCGTACAGCATCATCGACCCTCCCGACAGGAGCAGTCCGATCCAAGCCAGATTTCGGCCGGACATCGCGCCTTGTGAGCCTGCAATCGTGCGGATGGCGACCCACCCACACAACAAGCCCGCCAGCGGGACGAATCCAAGTCCCATATCTCCGGTAGGAAGAAGAAAACTAACATCCTTGCCACGGTCAACGGCCCCAAACAAACCTGCTATTTTACGCCCAATCCCGCAGGACCCGTCGGTACGCCGGGGCTTTGGGCGGGCCTTTAGGCTCAGCTGTATGCAGCGCTTTGGGCGAAACAAGGAAGAGGCGCGCCACCCAGCCCGGTGCCCAGCTTGCAAAGCCTATTTCATGGCCTCAGCCGGTCGCCGCCCTTTGACATAGGCATCGCTGGGCAGATAGCGCTTGCCGTCGGCATAGCGCCACTCCACCATGGTGCCGCGGTTGCCCCGCAGATCGAGCTTGCCCACGTAAGCGCCCATGGTCGACTGCTGATCGATGGCGCGAAACTCGGCCGGGCCGAACGGAGTGCTAAAAGGCAGGCCGCGCATGGCCACAATCAGCTTTTCATTGTCGACGGACTTGGCCTTGTTGATCGCCGCAAAAATCGCCTGCATGGTGGCATAGCCGACCACCGATCCGAGCTTGGGATTTTCACCGAATCGGCGAATGTAATTGGCCGCAAAACTGGCGTGTTCGCGCGTATCGATCTGGTCCCAGGGGTAGCCGGTGACGATCCATCCCCGCGGTGTCTCGTCCTTGAGCACATCGAGGTATTCCGGCTCGCCCGAGAGCAGCGAGACCACCGGCGTCTTGGGAAAGATCCCCCGCTGGTTGCCCTCGCGCACGAGGCGGGCCAGATCCGGGCCAAAGGTGACATTGAAGATCGCCTCGGGCTTGGCTGCCATCGTGGCCTGCAGCGTGGTGCCCGCTTCGAGCTTGCCCTGTGCGGGCCACTGCTCGCTGACAAACTCGATATCGGGCCGGCGCGCCTTGAGCAGTTCCTTGAAACTGGCCACCGCGCTTTGCCCATATTCGTAGTTGGGGGCAATGGTGGCCCAGCGTTTGGCCGGCAGCTTGGCCGCCTCTTCAACCAGCATGGCCGCCTGCATGTAGGTGCTGGCCCGCAGACGGAAGGTGTAGCGGTTGCCCTTTTCCCAGACGATCGCGTCAGTCAGGGGCTCGCTGGCCACAAACAGGCGCTTGTTTTTCAAGGCATGGTCGGCCAGGGCCAAACCCACATTGGACAAAAAGCCGCCGGCCAGTACATCGACCTTTTCCTTGGCGGTCAGCTCGACCGCGTGGCGCAGCGCCTCTTCAGGACGCCCTGCATCGTCGCGCGCGATCACCTCCACCGGGCGCCCGAGCAGCCCGCCGGCCTGGTTGATTTCCTCAACCGCCAGCTGCCAGCCATGACGATAGGGTTGGGTGAATTGCGGAATCGCCGAATAGCTGTTGATCTCGCCGATGCGAATCGGTGTCTTGGTCGCAGCGGTGACGCAAAACGGGCTCGCAAGCACCGCCACCGCGGCAGTGCGCCTGCTGATCTTCATGGTCTACCTTTCGTGGCAAGGGCCCGCGACGCGCAATTGGGCGCGTCGGTAAACCCGCATAAACAACTGTACCAGCGCCCCACCCTAAAAAGCGCGACCAGCGGGACATAACCCGTCGTCTTTCTGGTGCATAAGCCAATGTGCATCAGCATCACGACTAGGAGTCTGGGCGGCAGAAACCAGGGTTGTCCCCAGCAACCGATGATGGATCGGTGCGTTTAAGGGGTATGAGCACAAGCTACATCCCCTACGCGCCAGAACAGCAACAGCTCTTGCCCTGTGCCTTGCAGGAGTGGCTGCCGGCTGGTCATCTGGCGTACTTCATCAGTGACACGGTCGACAGCCTCGACCTGAAGGCCTTCCATGTCCGCTATGCAGGTGGTGGCTCACGCAACCAGCCGTTTCATCCGGCCATGATGGTCAAGGTGCTGGTCTACGCCTACGCCACGGGCGTGTTCAGCTCGCGCAAGATTGCCAAGAAGCTGCACGAGGACATTGCCTTTCGGGTCCTGGCGGCAGGCAACTTTCCGGCGCATCGCACGATCCGGGACTTTCGTGCGCTGCACCTGGCCGAGTTCACCGAACTGTTTACGCAGGTGGTGCGCCTGGCCCGTGAGATGGGGCTGGTCAAGCTGGGCACCGTGGCCATTGACGGCACGAAGATCAAGGCCAACGCCAGCCGCCACAAAGCCATGAGCTATGGGCGCATGCAGATCGCTGAAGTCGAACTCAAGGCGCAGATTGCCGATCTCATGAAGAGGGCCGCTGCTGCGGATCAGGCCGAGCGCGATGAGCCCGAGCTGGACATACCGGCTGAGATTGAACGGCGCCAAGCGCGTCTGGCAGCCATTGAGGCGGCCAAGGCACGGCTTGAGGAGCGTCAGCGCCAGGCCGATACGCAGCGCGGCCGCAGTCAAGATGATGATCGCCGCCCGAGGGGCCCAGATGGCAAGCCCAAGGGGGGCGGGCCTTACCAGCGCGATTTCGGCGTGCCCCCAGCCAAAGCCCAGGACAACTTTACCGATCCTCAGTCACGCATCATGAAGCGCGCAGGCGGCGGGTTTGACTACTGCTTTAACGCCCAGACTGCAGTCGATGAGACTGCTCACATCATCGTTGCCGCCGAAGTGGTCAACACCAGCTCGGACGTGCATCAATTGCCCAAAGTGCTCGATGCGCTCAAGGCTCATACTGGGCAACAGGCCAAGCAGGTTCTGGCCGATGCGGGCTACCGCAGCGAAGCCGTCATGGCAGAACTTTCGAAAACGCTGCCGCAGACCGAATTGGTCATCGCTTTGGGGCGCGAAGGCAAGCAGCAAACCCAACCGGCTGATGCACAGCGCTACCCGCACACGCTGGCCATGCGAGCCAAGCTCCAAACTGAGCAAGGCAAAGCGGCGTATCGCAAGCGCAAGTGGATCGCCGAGCCGCCCAACGGGTGGATCAAGAGCGTGCTGGGCTTCAGACAATTCAGCATGCGGGGACTGG
>CANHBU010000385.1 GCA_947458345.1 Comamonadaceae bacterium | reverse complement strand
GCTCGCTGGCCATCGGGCGCAGCCTTTGTCCGGGGCTTGCCTGGGGATTGGCTGTCATGCACGATCCGGTCGCTTCGGTTCTGCGGGAAAGTCCCAGGGCCGGTAGCGGCCCGATGCGGCGCGCGGCGCCCCGTGTTCGCGCAAAATGGCCCCGCTGTGTCGACCACACGCTTTGCGCGATCCATCGCCGGTCGGGTGCAGGCGTGCTGCGGGCCGCCGCGCTTGTCGCTGACCCTCATCAACAGGACCCCTCCATGGATCTCAAACCCATCGCATGCCTTAACCGACGTCAGGCCCTGGCTCTGGCTGCAGCCGGCGCGGTCATGCCGGCCGCGGCGCAGTCGACTGGCTTTCCGACCAAGACGGTGCGCATCATCGTGCCCTACACCACGGGCGGCTCTAACGACGTGATCGCGCGGCTGCTGGCTCAGCAGCTGCAGACCCAGTGGGGCCAGCCGGTGGTGGTGGAAAACCGGCCCGGTGCAGCCGGCAATATTGGTTCGGCCGAAGTGGCCAAGGCGGCGCCCGACGGTCACACCTTGCTGCTGACCAATATCAACATCACCTCGATGAACCCGGCGCTGATTCCCAATATGCCTTTTGATCCGCAAAAGGACTTCGCGCCGATCTCGCTGCTGGGCACGACCACGCTGGCTCTGGTGGTTCATCCGAGCGTGCCGGCCAACACGGTGATCGACCTGGTCAACCTGGCCCAGAAAGAGCCGGGCAAGCTCAACTACGCCTCCAGCGGCAACGGCAGCCCGCAGCACATGTCGGCCGAGATGTTCAAAGCCATGACCCGCACGCAGATCACCCACGTGCCTTACCGTGGCGCGGCACCGGCGGTCGCTGACGTGGTGGCCGGACAGGTGCAGATGACGGTGGGCGTGGTCAACCAGTTGATTGCGCACATTCGTTCAGGCCGGGTGCGCGCCCTGGGGGTGACCAGCCGCAAGCGTCTGGCGCAGCTGCCCGAGGTGCCCACGCTCGACGAATCGGGCGTGCGCGGCTATGAAAGCGAGATCTGGCTGGGCCTGGCCGCCCCGGGCGCCACGCCCGCGCCTCTGATCGAGCAGATCAACCAGGATGTGCGGCGCGCCATGTCCAACCCCGAGGTCGTCTCGCGCTTGCAGGGCCAGGGCATCGACGTTTTGCTGAGCACGCCGGCGCAGATGCGCCAGCGCTCGCTCGACGACCTCAAACGCTGGGGCGACATCATCCGCACCGCGGGCATCAAGCTGGAGTAAGACTTTGAGCACACCTGAAGGCGCCGGCGCACGCCGTGACGTGCCCGTGCCCGCGCGCCCTGGCGGCGCGGTCTGGGGCAGCGATGTCATCGCCGATCTGCTGCGCGAGCTGGGCATCCCCTACGTGCTGCTCAACCCCGGCGCGAGCTTTCGCGGCCTGCATGACAGCTTGGTCAACCACCTGGGCAATGAAAAACCGCAAATGCTTATCGTGCTGCACGAGGAGCATGCGGTGGCCATTGCGCACGGCTATACCAAGGTCACCGGGCAGATGCTGGCAGCGGTGCTGCACAGCAACGTGGGGCTGATGCACGGCAGCATGGCGATTTTTGATGCCTGGGCCGACCGGGTGCCGGTGCTGGTGCTCGGCGCCACCGGGCCGGTTGATGCGGCCAAGCGCCGGCCCTGGATCGACTGGCTGCATACCGCGCAGGACCAGGCCGCCCTGGTGCGTCACTACATCAAGTGGGACGCCCAACCCGTCTCGCCGGCCGCCGCGCAAGAGGCGCTGCTGCGCGCCTGGCGCACCGCCGATACCGCGCCCAAGGGGCCGGTGTACGTGTGCCTGGACGCGAGCTTGCAAGAGATGCAGCTGCCCGCGCCCATGCCCACTCCCAATGTGCAGCGCTACCTGCCGCCGCGCTCACCGCTGCCGGCCACAGAAGACGTGCAGCGTGCGGCCCAATGGCTGGCGCAGGCCAAGCAGCCCGTCATCCTGGCCGGCCGGGTTTCGCGTGCCATGGCAGGCTGGCAGGCGCGGGTGGCGCTGGCCGAAAAGCTGGGCGCACGCGTCATTACCGATCTCAAAGTGGGCGCCGCCTTCCCCACCCGCCATCCGCTTCACACCGGCCCGGCCGGCTTTTTTCTCACGCCGCCGGTGGCCCAGGCCCTGCGCAGTGCCGATGTGGTGCTGTCGCTCGATTGGCTGGATCTGGCCGGCACACTCAAGCAGGCTTGGGTCGATCAGCCCGTGCCCGCGCAGGTGATTTCGGTGTCGATGGACCACCAGCTGCACAACGGCTGGAGCATGGACCACCAGGGCCTGCCGCCGGCCGATGTCTTCATGGCCTGCGAGCCCGAGGAGGCAGTCGATGCTCTGTTGGCCGCGCTGGCCGATCGGCAGGCGCCGTCGCTACCGCCTGCTGCACCGGCCCTGCCCAGCATCGAGCCGCAGGATGAACTGGCGGTGGCCACGGTGGCGGCCGTGATGCGCTCGCAGCTGCAGGCCGCCGAAGTCTGCCTGCTGCGCCTGCCGCTCAGTTGGGGCGGCGAGATGTGGGACTTTGAAGGGCCGATGGACTTTCTCGGCTATGACGGCGGCGCCGGCATCGGCTCGGGCCCTGGCATGGTGGTTGGCGGCGCGCTGGCGCTCAAGGGCGGCTCGCGCCTGCCGGTGGCGGTGATTGGCGACGGCGACTACCTGATGGGCGTGACCGCCTTCTGGACCGCCGCCCATGCGCGCCTGCCGCTGCTGGTCATCGTGGTCAACAACCGGTCTTACTTCAACGACGAGCTGCATCAGGAGCGGGTGGCGCGTGAGCGCGATCGGCCGGTGGAGAACCGCTGGATCGGCCAGCGCATCGACGATCCTGCCCCAGACCTGGCTGCCATGGCCCGGGCCCAGGGCCTGGTGGGTCTGGGCCCGGTGCGCACGGCCGGCGAACTGAGCGCGGCGCTGAGCGAGGCGATCGCGCGGGTGCGCGCTGGCGAGGCGGTGGTGATCGACGCCCATGTGCGGCCTGGCTATGTGCCGGCCATGAGCCAGGTCATGACCCGCTCGCAGCGCTAGGACGCGCGGCTAGGCGACAGCGCTGACGGGGCTCGCAGATCGACTGACAGGGCGCCTGGCAGG
>CANHBU010000384.1 GCA_947458345.1 Comamonadaceae bacterium | reverse complement strand
TCGTCGACCTCGATGGCCGAGACCTCGTCCGCATCCTTGCCCTGCTTCTTGAAGTGCTGCAGCGCGAGCTTGTGGGCCAGATCCTTCCATTTGGGGGAATTGAACACATCGGCGTAGCTCACCAGCCGCTGCAGGGGCCGGGAAAAATACGACAGGCCGGTGCCCGAGACCGGATGCGCGCCGCCGAAGCCCTCGAAACGGTTCTCGATGAGCAGCAAGTCTGCGCCCAAAGGCACGAGCACCACACTCGATTCGTAAGACGAATCGGCATCGCCCCCCTCGACGGCCGCCAGGGGACGCAAAACAGAATTGAGCGCCTGCGCAATGGGCGCAGGACTGTCGAGCAAAAACACCTCGCGGCGCTGATAGGAAACAGCGGGCTCAGCGCCTGGGGCGCCCGTGCGCAGCGCGCCTTGAAAGTAGGCAAAGGCCGGGATGCCCCAAACCGGCTTGCCCGAACGCTCGAGCGAGACGATCCGCGATTTGTACAGGTCGATCTGGCAGGCCAGGGACTCAGCCGCCTGCGCCGGCTTGCCGCTGGCATCCACAAAACAGTAGGAAGACTGAAAGCGCAGCCAGGCGCGTTGGCCGCTGACAAACAGCTTGCTGGCGTCGGCCGACAGCCGGCCTCGCACCGCCTGAAAAGCGCGCGCCATATCCTCGTCGAGTTTGGACAGCTGCGGATCGGCGCAAATTTGCTTTTCGCTGCGTGAGCTGGCCTTGGCGCAATCAAAGCTGGCCGCTTGTGCAAGCGAGGAAAAAGCAAGCACTGCAAAAACGGTGGGGGCGATTTTCATGATGATTGCAGCAATTAAAGGTCATCGGCATCCGGCCCCATTGGGCCCGATGCGATCGAGCCCGCCGACGCGCGGAACATGGGACTGATTTTGTCACGCACCGGCTTTCGGCACGCTCGGCTGTAAGAGCACGAAGACAAGTTTGGAGCACCCGGACATCGGGTCGAGCTGGGCTTGACGCAGGCGGGCTCAAGATGCCGGCACGATGAGCCTTGCACGCATGCAGCAGGCCATGACCCTGGCCGCTTAGGCTTGTGCCGGGTTCTATGCCTGCCAGGGCAGATGCGGGCGTTCAACGCAATCATCCCGCAAGCGCGGTGACCGACCCTGACACTTTTGACGCTGATGTTTCATCCATTGTTAAAAAAACGGTCACTGGCTCGACATCTTGGCTGCCGACACTGAAGTCGTCTCGCTCAACCCTGCTTCAGAAAGGACGCCATGCGCGCTTACTCGTATTTATTGGCCGCCACGCTGATGGTCGCCACCCCGTGGACCGCCCTGGCCCAGACGGCCTACCCGGCCACTTTGGCCGGCCACGCGGTCTTGCCGGCACAAACCTTCATCGACATGCCCGCCGACGCACCCGCCGATCTGCGCGTATCAGGCAAGTTCACCAACGCGCTGGTTCGCAACGAAGCCATTGGCAGCTTCGAGGGCCGCTCTGCCGGTCGCCCCACGGGCGTGCGTCTGCCCTTCAAAGGCCAGCCCGTCCAGGGGCATTCGGGCATCAAGAAGATGCCCGACGGCACGTACTGGGTGCTCACCGACAACGGCTTTGGCTCCAAAGCCAATTCACCCGATGCGGCGCTGTTTTTGTCGCACTACAAAATTGACTGGGACAGCGGCCGGATCGATCGGGCGCGGACCGTGTTCCTGCACGACCCCGACAAAAAAGTGCCGTTTCGCATCGTCCACGAAGGCACGGACAAGCGCTACCTGACCGGCTCTGACTTCGACCTCGAAGGCTTTCAGATCATCGACGGCAAATTCTGGATCGGCGACGAGTTCGGACCCTACCTGATTCGAGCCAGCATGGACGGTCGGGTTGAGGCGGTGTTTGAGACCCTGGCCGATGGCAAGCCGGTGATGTCGCCAGACCACTACCTGGTGCTCACGCCCAACCCTGGGCAAAGCGGGGCAGCCAGCGTCAACCTGGGCCGCTCGCGCGGCTATGAGGGCCTGGCCGCATCCAAGGACGGGCGCTTCATCTACGGCCTGCTTGAAGGCCCGCTGTGGGACGCCAACACCCGCGACTGGGAAAAAGTGGACGGACAGCAGGTGCTGCGCATCCTGGAGTTCTCGGTCGCGGAGCAAAGGTGGACCGGTCGCCACTGGAAATATGTGCTCTCGCCTGGCGCCACCGCCATTGGCGACTTCAACATGATCGATGCCACCACCGCCCTGGTGATTGAGCGCGACAACGGCGAAGGCACGGCCGACCGCGCTTGCCCGGACGGCAAAGCCGCGCCCGCTTGCTTCCATGATTTGGCCAAGTTCAAGCGGGTGGTCAAGATCGAAATGAGCGCAGCCAACGCTAACGCCCCTGTGCGCAAAATCGGCTACATCGACCTGATGAACATCCAGGACCCGAGCAAGAAGGCGCGCAAGCCCCTGAACGGCGATGTTTACACCTTCCCCTTCTTCACGATCGAGAACGTGGATATCGTCGACGAGCGCCACATCATCGTGGGCAACGACAACAACCTGCCCTTCTCGTCCTCGCGCGACCCCAACCGTGCCGACGACAACGAGTTCATCTTGCTCGAAGTCGAGGCCCTGCTCAAGGCGCGCTGAACCGCGCGGCGGCCAGGGTGTGCGCCCCGGCTGACCTGATAATGAAAATGGCTCCGAAAAACGGAGCCATTTTTTTCGCAGATGAGCAACGCACGACTACAGCAATGGATGACGCTGGCCTTGGCGGGCTTGGCCCTGGCCTGGGTGCTCAACTGCGCGCAGCAAGGTCAGTGGCTGCAAGCGGCCTGGGCCGGCTTGGCCTTGGTGCCGCACGCACCGGTGCTGGCGCTGGAGTTTTTCTGGGCCTCGCAACTGGCCCGCGGTGAATCGGCTCGGCGCGCAATGGGCGCCGATCCCGCAGGGGTGCAGCCGCCACCCCGAATGCGGCAATGGCTAGCCGCCTGGTGGCAAGAAATCTGGCTGGGCCTGCGTGTATTTGGCTGGCAGCAGCCTTGGGCGCACCGCACACACGCCGACCATCTGCCGCCGCACGCGCTGGGGCGCAGGGGCGTGCTGCTGGTCCACGGCTTTTATTGCAACCGCGGCTTCTGGAACCCCTGGATGCC
>CANHBU010000383.1 GCA_947458345.1 Comamonadaceae bacterium | reverse complement strand
GGCCGCGGCCAAGACCTCCTCGGTGGTGATGTTTTTGGTGGCCGCCGCGCTGGTCAGCGCCTGGCTGATCACGGTGGCCAACATCCCGCGGCAGATCGTCGAGATTCTGCGCCCCTTCATTGACAACCCCAAGCTGTTGATGGTCATGCTGATGCTGCTGGTGTTTGTAGTGGGCACCGCACTGGACTTTGCGCCCACGGTGCTCATTCTCACGCCGGTGCTGATGCCGCTGGTGCGCGAGGCGGGTATTGATCCGGTCTACTTTGGCGTGCTGTTCATCATCAACAACGCCATCGGTCTGCTCACTCCCCCGGTGGGAACGGTGCTCAATGTGGTTTGCGGTGTGGGTCGAATTCCCATGCACGATGTGATCCGCGGCGTCATGCCTTTCCTGATGTCCCAGGTGGTGGTGATGGGCCTGCTGATTGCCTTTCCCAGCCTGGTCATGGTCCCTCTTAAATTTTTGCTTGCCCGATGAACGTTCTTGACTCCTTCACCCTCGCGGGCCGGCGCGCCCTGATCACCGGCTCTTCAGCAGGCATAGGCTTGGCCCTGGCTGAGGCCTTGGGCCAGGCCGGTGCCCATGTCATCATCAATGGCCGCCGGGCCAGCAAGGTGGATCAAGCCGTGCAGGCTCTGCAAGCGCAGGGGCTATCGGCCAGTGCCAGCGTCTTTGATGTGACCGAGCCGGGCAGCGTGCGTGCAGCCGTCGATGAGCTGGAGGCCCAGGGCCCGATCGACATCTTGGTCAACAACGCCGGCATGCAGATTCGCGGCCCGCTGCAAGACTACGCTGACAGCGATTGGCGCACCATCATGTCGACCAATCTGGACAGCGTGTACTTTGTCGGGCAGGCGGTGGCCAAAAAAATGATTCCGCGCGGCCGCGGCAAGATCATCAACATCTGCTCGGTGCAAAGCGAGCTAGGCCGACCCGGCATCGCGCCCTACACCGCCACCAAGGGCGCTGTAAAAATGCTCACCAAGGGCATGGCCATCGACTGGGGCCCGCTGGGCATCAACGTCAACGGCATCGGCCCGGGCTACTTCAAGACCGAACTGAACCAAAAACTCGTCGACGACCCGACTTTCAGTGCCTGGCTGGTGGGCCGCACACCGAGCCGGCGCTGGGGCGATGTTCAGGAGCTGGGCGGGGCGGCCGTGTTCCTGGCCAGCGACGCTTCGCGCTTTGTCAATGGACACATCCTCTACGTCGACGGCGGTGTGACCGCCACCCTTTAAACTCTCGCCCTCCAAGTACCGACCCCCACCATGAAATCAGTCATCTGCCACTCGGCCCAAGACCTGCGGATCGAATCGATTGAGCTGCCGCCCCTGGGCGAGAACCAGCTGCGCGTCAAGGTCGCTTTTGGCGGCATCTGCGGCTCGGACCTGCACTACTACCAGCACGGCGACTTTGGCACCGTGCGCATCAAGCAGCCCATCACACTGGGCCATGAGGTCTCGGGCATCGTGGATGGCTGGGGCGCGCAGGTCAGCGGCTTCGAGCGCGGTCAGCGCATCGCCATTTCACCGTCGCGGCCTTGCGGCCAATGCCGCTTCTGCCAAGCCGGGCAGCACAACCACTGCCTGAACATGCGCTTTTACGGCAGCGCCATGCCCTTTCCGCATATTCAGGGTGCTTTCAGCGAGGCCATCATCATCGAGCGCTACCAGGCCCATCCGATCGCGGCCCATCTGAGCTTGTCTGAAGCGGCGCTGGCCGAGCCCCTGTCGGTGGGTCTGCACGCCATCAGCCGCGCCGGCAGCGTGCTCGGGCAGCAGGTGCTGGTGACCGGCTGCGGCCCCATCGGCCTGCTGCTCATTGGCGCCTTGCGCCGCGCTGGCGCCGGCCGCATCGTGGCCTGTGACATCGCCAGCCTGCCCCTGAACTGCGCGCGCGAAATGGGCGCCGACGAAACCATCAACCTGAGCACCGAGGCCGAGCGGCTCGAGGCCTACAAGGCCGAAAAAGGCCAGTTCGACACCGTCTTCGAAGCCTCAGGCAGCCAGGCCGCGCTGCGCACCGGGCTCGATGTAATCCGGCCTCGGGGTGTGCTGGTCACAGTGGGCATGGGTGGAGACGTCAGCTTGCCCATGACGCAGCTGGTGGCCAAAGAAGTCGACATGCGCGGCACCTTCCGCTTTCACGCCGAATTTGCCACTGCGGTGCGCTTCCTCAATGAAGGCCTCATCAATGGCAAGCCGGTCATCACCCGCGTGCTGCCCGTGGACCAGGCGATCGAAGCCTTCAATCTGGCGGCCGACAAGAGCCAATCGCTCAAGGTGCAGATTCAATTCGCGCCAGAGGCTGCCTAAGCCCTGCCCTCTTTATTGCTTGAAGGATCGACTGTGAGAAAAATTGCTCTTGTCACGGGTGCCAGTTCGGGCATTGGTCAGGCCTGCGCCCTTGGCCTGCTGCGCGAGGACTGGCAGGTGGTGTTGGTGGGACGCCGGGCCGACGCCCTGCAACAAACCGCTGAGCAAGCTGGCCCCCATGCCGCCCAGGCTATCGTCATGCCGGCCGATGTTTCCAACGAGGCCCAGGTAAAAGCCCTGTTTGACCAAGTGCGTGAGCGCTTTGGCCGCCTGGATTTGCTGTTCAACAACGCCGGCATTTCGCTGCCCACGACCCTGCCCGGCGATGTCAGCGGCGACGACTGGCGCAAGATGGTGGACGTCAACCTCAACGGCGCCTTTTACTGCCTCTCGCACGCCTTCAAGCTGATGCAAGAGCAGTCGCCCCAGGGCGGGCGCATCATCAACAACGGCTCGATTTCGGCCCATGTGCCGCGCTACGGCTCGATCGCCTATACCGCCACCAAGCACGCCGTCTCGGGCCTGACCCGCGCGGCATCGCTCGATGGACGGGCTTTTGGCATCGCCGTCGGCCAGATCGACATCGGCAATGTGGCCTCGGACATGACCGAACGCATGGCCAAGGGCGTGGCGCAGGCCGACGGCAGCATCAAAGCCGAGCCCCGCATGCACATGAGCAGCGTGGTCGACACCTTCATGACCATGAGCCGCCTGCCGCTGTCGGCCAACATCCTGTTTACCACCGTCATGGCCACCAACATGCCTTACGTCGGTCGCGGTTGAGGT
>CANHBU010000382.1 GCA_947458345.1 Comamonadaceae bacterium | reverse complement strand
AGGCCAGCATCAGGGTGTCTTGATAGAGAACCTGCGCGATCAAATCGGTCAGTGCTGCATCGGCGGTACAGATGCCAAAGTCGGCCTTGGACTCTCGCACCTGCGATACCACCTGATCGACCGGCACGTCGACCAGGGTTACATCCACATTGGGGAACTGCTCCCGGAACTTGGCGATGACGGCGGGAACCACCGTGCCGGCCAGCAAAGGGGAGGTGGCCAGTGTCAGCCGCTCGCTTTTGCGGCGCTTGCCTTCTTGCAACGTCTGGACCCCTGAATCGAGCGCAAGAAAAACATCGCGTACGGCTGGCATGAATTGCCGACCCGCCTCGGTCAGTTCCATGCGCCGGGTGGTGCGTTCGAACAGGCGAACGCCGAGTTCCTCCTCAAGGGTGCGCACCAGCATCGACAGCGCCGAAATCGTCAGATGCATTTGCTGGGCGGCCCGAGTCATGCTGCCTTCCTGAGCCACGAGCCAGAAAGCGCGCAGTTGGCGCAGGCTGAGGTGGCTGGTGCTGGAGAGGTTGGCCATGCCTCAATTGTGTCGGGAAACTTCAGAATGCTTCAGAAATTAGCGATGGCCTCAGTGCGTATCTGGCGCTTTAATATGGGCCCATGTCGACGGTTAATTTTTTGCCGCTGCGCCGGGAGGATCCTGCCCTCCTGAAAGGCGGGGGCTGCTTTACTGCCGATGTTCAGGCGCCGCAGGCCCTGCATGCGGTGTTCGTCCGCTCGCCGCTGGCGCACGGGCGGATCCGCTCGATCGATATCGAGGCGGCTGGCGCTGCTGAGGGTGTGGTGGCGGTGCTGACCGCGCAGACCCTGACCGATGACGGGCGCGCCGTCTACATGCCCGCGCCCAATCCGCTTCTGCCCATCGCTCAGCTGCCGCCCATGGAGCCCCTGGCGCGTGACCGTGTGGTGTACGTGGGCCAGCCGGTGGCGCTGGTCTTGGCCCACACCCTGGCGCAGGCGCAGCAGGCTGCGGACCGGGTGCAATTGCAGCTTGAACCGCTGCAAGTCCTTCCCGAGTTTGGCGAGGAGTTGCCCATCACCCAGGTGCATCATCACCAGGGTGGCGGGGCGCAGGCTGCTGACTTGACGCCGGCCCTACGCGTCGAGCTTGCGCTGGAGGTGCCGCGCGTGCTGGCGATGTCGATGGAGCCGCGCGGCATGCTCGCGATCTGGCAAGGCCCGCTGGCTGAGCAGGGCGAGGCCTTGACCGTCCACTTCGGCACGCAATCGCCCTCTCGCGCGCAGGCCAACATCGCTGCGGCCTTGGGCTGGGAGCCCTCGCGCGTTCGGGTCATCACGGGCCAAGTGGGCGGCGCCTTCGGCGCCAAGTCCTCTCTCAGTCCGGAAGACTTGGCCCTTGCTTTGGCGGCATGCCGCCTGCGTGCGGCGGTGCGCTGGACCTGCGGACGCTCTGATGAATTTACCGCCGGCATGCACGGGCGCGGCGCCCGCATGCAGGGCGCGTTGTCGGTGACCCCTGAGGGCCGCTTTCACGCACTCGATGCCAAGCTGCAATTCGCCCTGGGCGCCTGGTTGCCGTTTTCTGCCGTCGTCCCGCTGCGCAATACTGCACGCATCCTGCCGGGGCCCTACCGGGTTACACGGCTCGATGTGCAGGGTCGTGCGGGGCTGTCTCATACGGCCCCGGTCACCATCTACCGCGGCGCAGGCCGCCCAGAAGCGGCGCTCTTGATGGAAACGCTGGTGGACAAGGCAGCCCGCGCGTTGGGCATCGACCCGGTCGAACTTCGCCGCCGCAACCTCATCGAAGCGCAGGCCATGCCCTACACCACGCCCACCTGTGAGGTCTTCGACAGTGGCGACTACCTGCGCGCGCTAGAACTGGCTTGCGAGCGTTTTGGCTACGCGGCGCAGCGGCGTCAGCAGGCCGAGCGCCGCGCTCGCGGCGAGGTGGTAGGGCTGGCTTTGGCAATGTATGTGGAGCCCTGCGGCCAGGGTTGGGAGTCTGCCCGCGTGGACTGGCATGCCGACGGCACGGTGATTGTCGCTAGCGGTTCGCCCGCGCAAGGCCAGGGCCATGCCACTACTTATGCGCAGATCGCCGCCCAGGCCCTGGGCGTGGAGCCGGCCCAGGTGCGCTATGGCGACACCGCGCTGTGCCCGCCCGGCATCGGTGCGCTGGCCAGTCGCAGCACGGCCATTGGCGGCGGCGCCATCGTGCAGGCCTGCCGCGCTTTGCTGGCCCGGCGCGCGGCCGGTGAGGCCTTGCCGCTCAGTGCCGAGGAACGCTTCGAATCCCAAGAGGCCTGGAGCTATGGCTGTGTCATGGCAAGGCTCTCGGTCGATCGCGACACCGGCCGGCCGACGGTGGAGCAGATCAGCTGGGTGGACGATGCCGGCCACATCGTCAACCCCACGTTGGCCCACGGCCAACTGGTCGGTGGCCTCGTCCAGGGGCTGGGTCAGGCCATGATGGAGCGGCTGGTCTACGACGCCAGTGGCCAGTTGCTCACCGGCTCACTCATGGACTACGCCGTGCCGCGCGCCACCGACGTGCCGCCGATCGAGATCGAGAGTTTGTCCACCCCCAGCCCGAACAATCCGCTAGGCGCCAAGGGCGTGGGCGAGGCCGGCTGCATCGGCGTGCCGGCGGCCCTGATGAATGCAGCGCGCGATGCCTTGGCCCCACTGGGTGAATGCGAACTCCAGTTTCCCCTGACCAGCGAACAACTCTGGCGGGCCCTGCAGTCTTGATCAGCTTCCAACGAACAGAGGACCTCTCATGGACTACAAAAAATCCGAAGCCAAGGAATACGCCCGCGAACATTTCGTCGGCGTGTGGGCGGCCGCTCTCACGCCCTTTGACGCCTCGCTGAAGGTCGATGAAAAGGCCTTGCGCGCCAACTACGACCACTGGATCGGCGA
Source organism: Comamonadaceae bacterium (assembly GCA_947458345.1). Taxonomy (GTDB): domain Bacteria; phylum Pseudomonadota; class Gammaproteobacteria; order Burkholderiales; family Burkholderiaceae_C; genus Polaromonas. The sequence continues at coordinate 205 of CANHBU010000382.1, read as the reverse complement.
GCTGAACCTGGGCGGCCTCTTCATCGCCGGCAAGCAGGCCGAGTTTTTTTCGCTTTCTATCGCTGAGCGCAAGCGCCTGATCGACCTGGCTGTGGAGGCGGCGCACGATGCCGGCGACCGGGGCGGCATTGGCCGCTGCGGCATCGTCGCCTCGTGCTCGGACACCAACTTGGATGTGGTGCTGGACCTGGCACGCCACTCGCGT
>CANHBU010000381.1 GCA_947458345.1 Comamonadaceae bacterium | reverse complement strand
GCACCGGCCTGCTCGGGCACTTGAGCGCCACGACCTGTAACACCGCCCCATGGTCTGGATTGACACCCACTGCCACCTCGACGCCACCGAACTGGCCGCCGATTGCGCTGCCGTGCGCGAGCGGGCGCGCGCGGCCGGTGTTGTCCACTGTCTGATACCGGCGGTCAGCGCGGCGAACTTTGACGCGGTGCGCAGCCTGGCGCACCGTTTTGGTGACAGCTACGCTTTGGGTCTGCACCCCCTGTATGTCGCCGATGCGACGGATGCCGACCTCGCTGCGCTCGAGCAGGCGCTGCAGGACCATGCGGGCGATCCTCGCTTGCTGGCCGTTGGCGAGATTGGGCTCGATTTTTTTGTGCCCGCGCTGGCCACCGAGGCGATGCGAGCCCATCAAGAGCGCATCTATCGCGCCCAGCTCAGGCTGGCGCGCCGCTTTGACCTGCCGGTGGTGTTGCATGTGCGCCGTTCGGCCGACCGGCTGCTGCTTGCCTTGCGCGAGCTGGCGCCGCCGGGCGGCTGGCGCGGTATTGCCCATGCGTTCAATGGCAGCGAGCAGCAGGCCATGCGCTTTGTCGAGCTGGGCTTGAAGCTCGGCTTTGGCGGGGCCCTGACCTTCGAGTCGGCTCGGCAATTGCGGCGTTTGGCCAGCAGCTTGCCGATGTCGGCCATAGTGCTTGAGACCGACGCCCCGGACATTCCCCCTTGGTGGCTTTACCGCACCGCGGCCGAGCGGGCCGCTGGCTTGCCCCAGGGGCGCAATGAGCCGGCGCAGCTGCCGCGTATCGCCCAGACGCTGGCGGCTCTGCGCTCGGTGGGGGTGCAGGAGCTGGCCGAGCAGCTGCGCCACAATGCGACCGAGGCCCTGCCGGGGCTGGCGTCTTTGCTGCCGGCTCCTGGCCAGCTCGGGCCTTGACCTTATGACAACCCGCCGTCCTCTCTCTAGCCCTGCTGCCAGCCCCGCTTGCGAGCTGCCCGATGTCCCCGAGGTCAATTATTCTGACGATGGCGTGATGCGCCACCTGCATTTGGGCACCCCCTGGATCCAGGGTTCGATGTGGTGCGACCGACCCGACGATCTGGCGCTGGAGTACGTTCAGCGCATGATGGCCTGGTTGCTTTTTCGGCCCCTGCCGCAAGTGGCCGGGCTGCACGCCATGCAGCTTGGCCTGGGCGCGGGCGCGGCCACCAAGTTTTGCTTCAAGAAGCTGCGCATGCGCACCACCGCGATCGAGCTCAATGCCCGGGTTTTGCAAGCCTGCCGCCTGTGGTTCAAGTTGCCAGCGCCGTGTGAGCGCCTGCAGATCGTGCTGGCCGATGCCGCCCAGGAGATCCGTCAGGCCCGGCACCTGGGCACGGTCGACGCGCTGCAGGTTGACCTCTACGACCATGAGGCCGCCGCCCCCGTGCTCGACAGCGCCGACTTTTACGCCGACTGCCGCCGGCTCCTGAGCGAAGAGGGCGTGATGACGGTCAATTTGTTTGGCCGCCGCGCCAGCCTGGAGCGTTCGCTGGCGCAAATGGCCGCAGCCTTCGGCGAGCCGGCGATTTGGGTGTTTCGCCCCACGCGCGAGGGCAACACCGTGGTGCTGGCCCTGCGTGAGCCGCAGCGGCCCGAGCGCTCGCTTTTGGTGCAGCGGGCGCAGGCCATCGAATCGCGCTGGGGTTTGCCCGCCCCCAAATGGCTGCGCCTGCTGCAGGCGCCGGCTTGATGCCGCCGGGCCCGCAGGCCGGCGCGACTAGGTGTAAGCCACATGCCAGCTTGGCTGGGAATGCGTGCACAATCAGCCGGTTTTTGGTGTTTTGAGGAGCTGTGATTGTGGCAATCAAGAGTCAGAAAGATTTCTTTTCAGGGCTGATGTTCATGGTGGTCGGCGGGCTTTTCGCCTGGGGCGCCACCAGCTACAGCGTGGGCACGGCCGCCCGCATGGGGCCGGGCTACTTTCCGCTCTTGCTGGGCAGCATGCTGGCCCTTGTGGGCGCAGTGGTGACCTTCAATTCCCTGGTGTTCGAGCGCGTCGGCGGCGACAAGATCGGTAAATGGGCTTGGAAGCCACTGGGCTACATCATTGGGGCCAATTTGCTGTTCGGGCTGTGCCTGCGTGGCATTCCCGAGATCGGTTTGAAGTCGCTCGGTTTGATTTTTGGAATCTACGCGGTCACCTTTGTGGCCAGCATGGCCGAGCCGGGGTGGAAGGTCAAGAACACCTTCATCCTCGGCACCGGCCTGGCGGTTTTGAGCTACCTGGCCTTTATTGTGCTGATCAAGCTGCAATTTCCGGTCTGGCCTGCCAACTTCACCGCTTGAACCCCAGAGACTGCTTAGGATATTCAAATGGATCTGATTTCCAATCTTGCCTTGGGTTTCGGCGTGGCCTTCACGCCGATCAATCTGCTCTACGCTCTGGTCGGCTGCTTGCTGGGCACGCTCATTGGTGTGCTGCCGGGCATCGGCCCTGTGGCCACCATCGCCATGTTGCTGCCGGCCACCTACGCGCTGCCGCCGGTTTCTGCCCTCATCATGCTGGCCGGTATCTACTACGGCGCCCAATATGGCGGATCGACCACGGCTATTTTGGTCAACTTGCCCGGCGAAGCGTCCTCGGTGGTGACGGTCATTGACGGCTACCAGATGGCGCGCCGGGGCCGGGCTGGTCCGGCCTTGGCGTCGGCCGGCATCGGCTCCTTTTTTGCGGGCACGGTTGGCACCATCATCGTGGCGGCGTTTGCCCCGCCCCTGACCGAAGTGGCTTTTAAATTCGGCCCAGCTGAGTACTTTGCGCTGATGGTGCTGGGCCTGATCGGCGCGGTGGTGCTGGCCTCGGGTTCCCTGGTCAAGGCCATCGGCATGATCTTGCTCGGGCTTTTGCTGGGCCTGATCGGCACCGACGTCAATTCGGGTGTGGCCCGCTTCTCTTTTGGTGTGCCCGAATTGACCGACGGCATCGGCATCGTGGCGCTGGCCATGGGAATTTTTGGCTACGGTGAGATCATTGCCAACTTGGCCCAACCCGAGAGCGACCGGGAAGTGTTTGCCTCCAAGGTTAAGGGCATCATGCCGACTGCGCAGGACATCAAGGCGATTACGCCGGCGATCTTGCGCGGCACTG
>CANHBU010000380.1 GCA_947458345.1 Comamonadaceae bacterium | reverse complement strand
GTGCCCGGCTCGCCGCTGCTGCGCAGCGCTCTGGGCGGCTAGACTGGCAGCCCGCCCATGACGCTGCCGCTGCTCTACACCTACCGACGTTGTACCTATGCGATGCGCGCGCGCATGGCCTTGCTGCAAGCTGGCATGGCGTTCGAGGCACGCGAAATCGTCTTGCGAGACAAGCCAGCCGACATGCTAGCCCTCTCCCCCAAGGGCACAGTTCCGGTGCTGTTGTTGCCCAGTGGACAGGTGCTCGAGCAAAGCGCCGACATCATGCGTTGGGCATTTCAGACCAGCGGCGATGTCGGGCACTGGTGGGCCAGGTCGCAGACCGGCGTCAACTTGATGCTGCAGCAGGCCTGCGATGGAGCGTTCAAGCACCACCTGGATCGCTACAAATACCCGCAGCGCTTTGCCGACGCCCTCGAGCGTGAACACCATCGGGCGCAGGCGCTTCAGGTGCTGCTCGTGCCACTGCAGGCGCAGCTGCAAGACCTTGGCCAGCTCGGCGGTGACAGCCCTTGCGCGGCCGACATCGGCATTTTTCCGTTTGTGCGTCAGTTCGCGGCAGTCGAGCCCGCGTGGTTCGATGCCTTGCCCATGCCGGCGCTTCAGGCCTGGCTTGCCGGCTGGCTGACCCACGGGCTGTTTCTGCGCGCTTTTGCCCGTCCGTCCTCAGGGCTGTAGGTGCAGCACCAGCAGCAGCACCGAGCCAGCGCCGTTTTCGCGCAGCAAGGTGGCCGCCAAGCTGGCGCACCATCGGCTGCGTGCGCGGGTGCCCACCAGCAGGACGGGGCCTGCGGGCAGCGCCGGGCCCGAGCCCAGCGCAAGGACTTGTTCCAGATGCGCCACCTCGGCGCTGGAGGCGACTTCGTGGGGCGCCGCGGGCCCGCGCCATTGCAGCACATCGTGTACCGGCAGACGGCCTTTGCGCCCGAGATATTCGGCCAGCAGGCGGTTGCGCCCCATGTCGGGCGCCGGCAGTGGCACCACGCTGCTGGGCCGCGCTGCCCATACCTTGGACCAGCGCGCCAGGGTGGCCACGGCCCCATCGAGCAGTGGCTGCGGCAGCTGCGCTGCGGGCCATTGGTGCAGCTCCTGCAGATGCACCGACCAGGCCGGATCGTCGGCAAACGCGACCGCACGCCCAGCCGCATAGCCCAGCACCGAGCCCTTGCGCCGCGCCCCGACTGGCCAGCGCCGGCGCGGCTCGATCGGCGTGTCAAAGCCGCGCAAAAAGTTGCGCGCGGCCTCTTGTTTTTCGGCTGAAGGCGACAAGCCCGGGTGCGGCAGGCGGGCGGTACAGACCGAGCAGCGTCCGCAGCGGCTCGGGTGCGGATCATCAAGAGCCGTTTGCAAGTAGGCCATCAAGCAGGCCTGGCCCTGCGCATAGCGGCGCATCAGGTCGGCCTCGGCCCGCCGCACCTGTTGCAGCGCCTCCCATTTGGCGCTGTCGTGCACATAGGCCCGGCCTGTGCTGTGCCACTGGCTGGCGACTTTTTCGACCACCGCGTCGACCGCCAGGATCTTGAGCAAAGCTTCCAGCCGCCCGCGACGCAAGCCGGTCTGTGCTTCGATTTCGATCACACCCATGGGCCCGTCTGCCAGGCAAGCGAGCACCCGCTGGGCGCTCAGCGGATCGGGCACGCTGGCGCTTGCAAAGTAGTCCCAGATGCGTTCGTCGGCATCTGAGGGCAGCAGCACGCCTTCTGCATGGGTCAGCCCCCGTCCGGCCCGGCCCACTTGTTGGTAATAGGCCACCGGCGTGGCCGGCGAGCCCACGTGCAGGCAAAAGCCCAGGTCGGGTTTGTCGTAGCCCATGCCCAAAGCGGAGGTGGCCACCACGGCTTTGATCTGGTTGTGGCGCAGTTGCTCTTCAATCTTGAGTCGGCCGTCGGTATCGCTTTGTCCGCTGTATGCGCGAACCTCGTGGCCCAGGCTGCGCAAAAACGCGCTCAGCCGCTCGGCTTCGGCCACGGTCAGAACATACACGATCCCCGATCCTGGCAGGCGTTCGAGCGCATCGGCGATCCAGGCGTAGCGCTGCAGGGCCGACAGCCCCGGCACCACCGACAGCGTCAGCGAGGTGCGTGCCAGCGTGCCGCGAAAGGTCACGCAATCGGCGCCCAGTTGCTGACCAATGTCGCGTGTGACCCGTTCATTGGCGGTGGCGGTGGTGGCCAGCACGCTGGCTGTTGGCGTGGCCAGCAGCGCACGGGCCAGGCGCTGGTAGTCGGGCCGGAAATCAAAGCCCCAGTCGCTGATGCAGTGCGCCTCGTCGATGACGATCAGGCCCAGTTGGCCCAGCAGCTGCCCGAGCCGTGCGGCAAAGCGCGGGTTGCCCAGGCGCTCGGGCGAAACCAGCAGCACGTCCAACGTGTGCGCGTCGAGCCGCTCGAACACCTGGTCCCATTCGTCGAGGTTGGTCGAATTGATGCTGGCCGCTTGCAAGCCCGCCCGCTGCGCCGCTGCGATCTGGTCGCGCATGAGCGCCAGCAGCGGCGAGATGACCAAGGTGGGGCCGGCGCCGCCCGATCGCAAGGCACGCGTTGCCGCCCAGTACACCGCTGATTTGCCCCATCCGGTCGCTTGCACCAGCAGCACGCGCGATGCCTTGGGCAAGAGCGCCTGCACCGCATCGACCTGGTCGTCGCGCGGGTGGGCCTGCGACCCGGCCAGCCGATGCAGCACGGCTTGCAGGTGGTGCTGTGCCTCGTGCTGCGCGGCAGGTGTGCCACTGGCCGGTACCGGGCGCGATATCGGACTGGATAGCTGACTGGATGTCGGACTGGGGAGCGTCCCCGGGCTTTGCGATGCGTCCATGGCGCGATTGTGCGCGGCCTGCAGCAATGGCTGGAAGGGCTTGCAGTCTGTATTGACCTTTTTTTACGCGCGCCTGTCGCTCGTCGCCTTCAGCGTGGCCCGATGCCGCGCGCCTGTAGCAGGGCACGCGCCAGCTCGGCAAAGCCGGCCCCACGCGCCTGCTGGCACAGGTAGCGTGGCGCATGCTGCAGCCGGCCCAAAAAGCGGGCGATATTGGCCACACCGGCGCTGTGCTGCATGTGCTCGAACATGACCTCGTCATTGCTCGAGTCGCCGATGAAGACCCAGTGCGGCAATT
>CANHBU010000379.1 GCA_947458345.1 Comamonadaceae bacterium | reverse complement strand
TGCTTGCGGACTGGCCACTGCCCAGACTTGGCCTAGCAAGCAAGTCCGCATCGTGGTCGGATATGGCGCTGGCGGGCCGATCGACATCGTTGCGCGGGCGCTGGCGATCAAACTTACTGCGGCCTGGGGCCAGCCGGTCGTGGTGGACAACAAACCCGGCGCCAGCGAGATCGTTGCGGCCGTCGATGTCACCAAGCAGCCGGGCGACGGCCATACCCTGATCCTGGGCTCTGACGCGCTCTATTCGTTCAACCCATTGCTGCGCAGCAAGCCTGGCTACGACGCTGCCAAGGACTTTGCGCCCATCGGTCGCCTGGGCCAGTCGCCGCTGGGGATTTTTGTCCGCCCCGACTTTCCAGCCAAGAACATGAAAGAGTTCGTGGCCTATGCCAAGGCGAACCCTGGCAAGATCAACTACGCTTCCACCGGTGTCGGCGGCGTCACCCATCTGGCGGTGGCGTGGATGAGCAAGCTCTACGGGCTGGAAATGGTTCAAGCGCCTTACAACGCTGTGCCGCTGCTAATGCAGGACCTGAGCGCAGGGCGCACCGACATGACCATGCTGGCCACTGGTCCGCTGATGCCGTTTGTTAACGGCGGTAAGCTGCGCGCGCTTGCTGTTGCCGGCCCAACCCGCGTAGCCATTGCGCCCAATGTGCCGACCTTTGCGGAGTCTGGCTTCCCCGAGTACGAGACATTTTTCTACATGGGTCTTTCGGCACCGTCGAGCATGCCAAGCGCCATCGTCAACAAAATTGCCGCTGATGTGGCCGTCGCGATGAAGACCGAAGACCTGCTCAAGGCCTTGACCAATGTGGGCTTTCAGCCCGTGACCGAGACGCCCGCGCAGTTCGCGGCCTTTCTGGTGACTGACCGCGCCAATGCGGCCAAGCGCATCGAGGCGGCCAGTCTCAAAATGGAATGACGCAAGAGCCTCTGCCGGATCGCCAGGCTACTTGGCAGGCGAACCGATCATGACCGACATTCGAGTGGATGGGCACTGGGTTCATCGAGGGTCCCGGTAAGGCTCCGGGCTACCTGAAGGCACCAAAATGAGGTTCATCGCCTGTGGTGACGACCTCCAGCAGCTTGCCCTGTCGATTCTGCCAAACGAAGATGCATGGGGCCCTGCCCGTACCGGCACAGATCTGCACTTCGGTCCATCCCCTTTTTCGCAATTCACGGCTGTGGGTCTCGTGGGGATCCGGAGTCTGGTGCACTGGAGTCCACCCCTCTTTTTGCAGGGCCACTCTCACTTTAGCGTAGGGTGTTCCTAGCGCGACGATTGGAATCGTCTGGCCTTGCGCCGTCAGATGAACGCAAGCCAGAAGTGCGGGCAGCGTAATGGCAATGATCTTTTCATGATTCATCATGGGGACCGAATCGATTTGCATTGATACCTGGAGCCCCGACCGTCGGGCCAATAGCCTGCCCAGTGTATGGGCGTGCAGTGAAAGCACCATAGCGCGCGTTGCCGCCGGCTCTCATGTCGCTCAATTGGGACAGATGGCCAGTGCTTCTCCCCGACAGGAGTGCCGGCAACGTCCAGGTCGACATGATCCTGAACCAGGCCCAGAACCTGCCGAAGATGAACGACCAGTACGTCAAGACTTACGTGGTGCGCGGCACCAAAGAGCTGCGTGCATTACTGGGCGCCAGCTGCGCACTGCGGGTCAATCAATCCACTCTGAGCGATCACATTCTGCAGCGCATGCGGGAAAAGCTCGAGGAGGATCACGAGATCTGGAGGGCCCAGGCCAATAGCCCATCACAGCGACCAAGGAGAACGCCGAAGCCGCCAAGGCCGCGGAGCATGTCAAGGTAGTTGTCGCGTCCATCATGCAACTGCGACCTTTTTATGAGTCGCCGACTGCACGGCCATGCTGGCCACTTCATCGCGTTCAGGATTCAAGGCCACGGCCTCGATGGGCTCCCAGTTGCGCGTGTGGCGTGACCAGCGAGAGGGGTTGCGCTCGCGCGCCTGCAGGTACACCGCATGACGCTGAGCCAGGATCTGTCTGTCTTGGCCGGCGTGTCGCTGGGCAGGGCTGACATAGCGGATACCGCTGTGGCGGTGGTTGAAGTTGTACCAATGCACGAAGCTGCGTGCCCACTGCCGTGCATCGTCCAGGGTCTTGAATCCCTGGGCCGGGAACTCTGGGCGGTACTTGGCGGTGCGGAACAGGCTTTCAACGAAGGCGTTGTCGTCGCTCACCCGGGGCCGCGAGTACGAGGGTTTGATGCCCAGCCAATGGAGCATGGCAATGACCGTGGTGGACTTGATGGTCGCGCCGTTGTCGCCGTGCAGCACGGGTCTTTGGTCTGGCTCGGTCAGGGCAATACCTTCGGCCAGTGCGGTTCGGTGTACCAGATGCGCGGCGTGATCCCCCTCATCTTCGACATGAACCTCCCAGCCCACGATCTTGCGACTGTAGAGGTCCAAGATCAGGTAGAGATAGAACCACTGGCCCCTGACCTGCGTGGGCAGGTACGTCATGTCCCAACACCACACCTGACCAGGGGCCGTAGCCACATGGGTTTGCGGCGGCCGCTTTGCCTTGGGGCTCTTGGCGCGACCCCGATGAGCGTTTTGGCCGGCCTCTCGAAGCAGACGGCTGAAGCTCGATTCGCTGGCCAGGTAGGTGCCCTCATCGGCCAGCATGGGCACGATGCGCGCCGGCGGCATGTCGGCAAACCGAGGCTCGTTGGCCACTTGCAGGACGGCCGCGCGCTCCTGGGGCGTCAGTGCATGGGCCGGCAAAGGGCGCGGTGCTTCAGGCCTGCGATCGCCCTTTGCAAGTCCATCCTGGGCTTTCCAGCGCTGCAGCGTGCGCACATCAATCCCGGCCAGCTTGCAGGCCTGACACAGGCGCGCACCATCGCGGTGCGCCACATCAATCATCTGGGCCATGTTGCGGCGATCTTCCAGTCCGATCATTCGTCCTCGCCCCTGGGGAAGATCGCCTCGAGTTTTTTTGACAGCACCAGCAGGGCTGCGGTTTCGGCCAGGGCCTTGTCCTTGCGGCGCAGCTCGCGTTCGAGCTCCTTGATGCGTTTGCGGTCAGCGGCCGTCTCCTTGGGGCTGGCGCGCCGCTCCTCGGGCGCGGCCAGGGCCTGGGTGGCG
>CANHBU010000378.1 GCA_947458345.1 Comamonadaceae bacterium | reverse complement strand
GTGCGCAGCCCCTCGATCCCGATGCTCGATGTGCAGGTCGACTTTGACGCGGGCCTGCGGCGTGAGCCACCCCAGCAGGTCGGGCTGGCCAGCGCCATGGCCAATTTGTTGAGCAAAGGCGTGCTGGCTCACGGACACGACGGCGCGCTCGATGAAAACGCGATCACCGAAGCCTGGGTGGATCTGGGGGCCAGTTTCAGCGCCAGCGCTGGCGCCGATCGGCTGAGTTTTTCGCTGCGCTCGCTCACCGATCCAGCATTGCTGGGCAAAGCGGTGGCCTTGGCCGCGCGCCAGTTGGGCGAGCCGGCCTTTCCGGCGGCTGTGTGGCAACGCGAGCGTGAGCGCTACATTGCCGACCTCAAGGAGTCCTACACCCGCCCGGCCAGCGTAGCAGGGCGCCACTATGTCAAGGCGATCTACGGCGCGCATCCCTATGGTCACGAAATGACCGAGCAAACCTTGCAGCGCATCAGCACCGAGGACATGCAGCGCTTTTATCGCGCGCATGTCGGTGCCTGCCAGGCGCGCGTCAGTTTGGTCGGCGACATCGATCGCGCGCAGGCCGATGCCCTGGTGAGCCAATTGCTGGCGCGGCTGCCCCAGGGCCCTTGCGGCGTGGGTGCCGGCCTGCCCCCAGTGTCTGAAATTCAGCCCTTGACCCAGCCGGCCCAGTTGCGCATTGCCTTTAAGGCGGCGCAGGCACGGGTGCTGATTGGCCAGCCCGGCTTCAAGCGCTCTGATCCCGATTTTTTTGCCCTCACCGTGGGCAACTACATCCTCGGCGGCGGTGGCTTCGTCTCGCGGCTGACCCGCCAGGTGCGCGAGCTGCGCGGCCTGAGCTACAGCGTCTACAGCTATTTTTCACCCGGGCTGCACGCCGGCTCCTTCACCATCGGCCTGAGCACCCGGCCCGATCAGGCCGACCAGGCGGTGGGCGTGGTCTACGAGGTGCTGCGTGACTTCGTCGAAAAAGGCCCGACTGAGCAGGAGTTGCGCGAGGCCCAGCAAAGCCTGATTGGCGGCTTTGTGCTGCGCCTAGACAGCAATGCGCGGCTGCTCGAAAACGTGGCCAATATTGCCTGGCACGACCTGCCCCTCGATTACCTGAGCACCTGGTCGGCCCAAGTGGAGCGGCTGAGCACGGCCGATATCCGCGCAGCCTTTGCGCGCAAAGTGCAGCCCGATCGCATGGTCACCTTGGTGTTGGGGGCGGGTTCGTGACGACAGGCCGGCCTGCGGCCGGTGCTGGCCGCCCGCCGGGGCAGGTGCGCATCATTGGCGGGCGTTACAAGCGCACGCCTGTGCCGGTGGCCCAGCATCCGGGCCTGCGGCCCACGCCTGACCGGGTGCGTGAGACCTTGTTCAACTGGTTGGGCCAGGATCTGACGGGCTGGCATGTGATTGATGTGTTTGCCGGCACCGGCGTGCTCGGCCTGGAGGCCGTTTCGCGCGGCGCCAGCCGGGTGCAGTCTTTCGAGCAAGATGCCGAGTTGGTGCGGCGTATTCGGGCCTTGGCCGAAAAGCTGCAGGCCAAGGCCTTGAGCGTGGTGCGTGGCGACGGGCTGAGCCTGCTGCGCAGCGTGCCTGCTGCCAGTGCCCAGCTGGTGCTGCTGGACCCACCCTTTGAGGCCAATTTGTGGGAGCCAGCGCTCAAGGCTGCGGCTTTGGCACTGGCCGATCCGGGCTATATCTACCTGGAAGCGCCCCGTGCCTGGGACGACGATCGCCTGCTCGATCTGGGTCTGCAAGTGCAGCGCCAGGGCAAAGCGGGGGCGGTGCATTTTCACTTGATCGGCCGCAGGCAGTCGGCCTGAGCCTGGCGGGCCCTGAGCCGCCGCGGGGCCTGTCTGCGCAGCCGTTTCTAGGATAATTGGTCCATGTCTTTGACTTCCAAGCGCATCGCGGTCTACAGCGGCACCTTCGACCCTTTCACGCTCGGCCATGCCGATGTGGTTCGCCGCGCGCTGGGCTTGTTCGACCAGCTCATCGTTGCAGTGGCGGTGGCGCACCACAAGAAAACCCTGTTTAGCCTCGAGCAGCGGGTCAGCCAGGTCGGCCAGGCCTGTGCTGGCCTGGGCGATGTGCGCGTGCTGCCCTTCGAGGGCCTGATCATGGATTTTTGCGCCCAGCAGCAAGCCTGCGCGGTGGTGCGCGGCGTGCGCAACCTCACCGACTTCGACTACGAGGCGCAGATGGCGGCCATGAACCGCAAGCTGCGGCCGCAGGTCGAGACGGTGTTCTTGCTGCCCGACGCGCCGCTGCAGTGCATCAGCAGCACGCTGGTGCGCGAGATCAGCAAGCTCGGCGGCGACATCAGCCAGATGGTCAGCCCGGCCGTTGCCCAGCAGTTGCGAGCCGTCCATGTCGCACAGGGCTGAGCCAGGCCCGCTTGGCGGCCCGCTGGCCGCCCGATCGCACAAAGGCGCACGCGCATGGCCCTGATGATCACTGACGAATGCATCAATTGCGATGTGTGCGAGCCCGAGTGCCCGAACCAGGCGATCTTTCTGGGCCCCGAGATCTACCAGATCGATCCGGCCAAGTGCACTGAATGTGTGGGGCACTTTGATCAACCCCAGTGCGTACAGGTCTGCCCGGTTGCCTGCATTCCGGTCAGCCCTGACCATCTTGAAAGCCAGGAGCAACTGCTGCACAAGTACCAGCGTTTGCAAAGCCTGGCCGGCTTGGCCTTACCGGCTGGCAAATCCTGAGTCCGCGCCCGACCCTAAGGCGGCACCGGACAGACTCCATCATTGAGGCTTTTTGCCGCGAGGCGCTGGCGCCGTGGCCAAACGCGGCCATCCTCGCCAAGAACCGGGTTTTGCAGGCCTTCCTTAGCCCGGTGCAGTGGGCGCTGGGGGCTCTTTGCGCGGGGGTTTGGGCCTTGGCGGTGCTTCGGTGTGGATTTGCTGCATCGCTTTTTCCATCTCCCCTCGCACGATCGAGTCGATGGCCTTGACGCTGCGCGCGATGGCCGCCTGCATGGCGGTGCGTTGTTCGGCCATGGGTTTGCCCAGCACCCAGTTGGAGACCTCAGACTTGTCGCCCGGATGGCCAATGCCGATGCGAAGGCGCCAGTAGTTGCCGGTTCCCAGTTGGGCATGGATATCGCGCAGGCCGTTCT
>CANHBU010000377.1 GCA_947458345.1 Comamonadaceae bacterium | reverse complement strand
CTCGGGCTCAAAGCCCGCCGCACTGAGCTTGCGACCCAGGGCCGGCGCCTCGGGGCAGGCGTCGCCTTGCCAATAGTTTTCGTAGACGTAGACCAGCACCTCAAACATGGCCCCAATATAACGCACCAAGCTGGGGTCGGCGCAAGTGCAGGACTGGGCGCAGGGCTAGGCACAGGGCTAAGCACCGGACTTTAGCGGGCGCTGCGTCCTGCTAGGCCAGCCGCTGAAACAGGCCGCCCGGTAAGCGCCCGAGCACGCCCTCGAGCTCCCACTCAAGCAGCCGGGCCTGCAGCCGATCGGTGGGCCAGCCACAGCGGGCCTGCAAGGCGTCCAGACCGACCGGCTCGAAGCCCAGGGCCTGCAGCAGCGGCCCGTCGTCGCTGCGCTGCACGGCTGGGACCGCCTGCTCGGTCACCTGCTCGGTCGGCTTGTCGCTCGGCTTGTCGACCGCCTGCCCGCTTGGGGGCCAGCGCATCGCGCCCAAGTCATCCAGGGCCTGCAGCACATCGGCCACGCTGCCCACCAGACGCGCGCCCTCGACGATGAGCTGGTGGCAGCCGTGCGACTGCGGCGAGTCGATCGAGCCCGGAATGGCCATCACCTCCTTGCCCTGCTCGGCAGCCAGCCGCGCCGTGATCAAGGAGCCCGACTGCACGGTGGCCTCGACCACCAAGGTCGCCTGCGCCAGTCCGGCCAGGATGCGGTTGCGCTGGGGAAAGTGGTGGCTCAGCGGCGGTGCGCCGATGGCAAATTCACTGACGATGGCCCCCTGCTCCAGCATCTGGCGGGCCAGCGCCAGGTGTTGGCGCGGATACACCCGGTCCAGCCCCGTGCCCACCACCGCCACGGTGCGGCCGCCGGCGCGCATCGCGCCCTGATGCGCCGCGCCATCGATGCCCAGGGCCAGCCCCGAGACGATGCACACGCCCGCCTGGGCCAAGGCGTGCGCAAACTGCTGCGCATGCTGCTGACCCTGAGGTGTGGGATTGCGACTGCCGACCACAGCCAGCATCGGCTGGCGAGCGTGCTCACCGGCTGCCCAGCGCTGCGCCAGCGCGCCCATGGCGTAAAGCAGCAAGGGCGGATCGTCGATATCGAGCAGCTGCGGCGCATAAGCGGCATCGCCCAGAGTGAACACGAAACGATCGCCCGCACCCTCGAGCCAATCCAGCGTGGCCTGCAATTGGCCGGCCAGCTCGGGCGGCCTAGTGGCCAGCGCCGCAGCGCAACGCTCCAAACCCAGCGCCTGCAGCGCCGCATGGCTGAGCTCGAACACCGCCTGCGGCGCTCCCGCTGCGGCCAGCAGGCGCCGCGCCTGCGCCCGCCCCACCCCGGGCGTGAGCAACAGCCTGAGCCAAGCCTCGAGTTCATCGACCGGCATCCCGACCTCCTGCACGCTGGTGCGCAGGGGCCTCCTGCGCAAAGGCGCGCAGTTTAGGGCGCGCCCGGGGCCTTGGGCATGGCCGTCCAAGGGCATCGACCATCTTTAACTTTTACTCCGCCCGCCCCTGAACGGGTTCCCGCCCCACCGGTCTGAGCAACCCCGGCAGCTTTACCCGATTTAAAGGGCAGGCCCCTTAGACGCCCCTAGACGGCCGCCCTTTCATAACCTCAACAGGTTTTAGCATGCGCTTTCACCTCCTTGCCCTGCTGAGCGTTGCCGCAGCGACCACCGGCTGCGCCTCCATCGTCAGCGGAACGAACCAGAGCGTCTCGGTCGAGACCCGCAACGCCGACGGGGCATCAGTTTCTGGCGCCAACTGCAAGCTCAACAACAACAAAGGGACCTGGTTTGTCACCTCACCGGGCTCGGCCACCGTCAACCGCAGCTTCGAGGCGCTCGAGGTCAAGTGCGAAAAGCAAGGTTTAGAGCCTGGCATGGCCAGCGTCAAGTCGAGCACCAAGGCCATGGCCTTCGGTAACGTGTTGTTTGGCGGCCCGATTGGCGCGGGCGTCGACATCGCCTCGGGCGCCGCTTACGACTACCCCAACCTGATTGCGGTCACGATGGGCAAGACCCAGGTGATTGAAACGCCGCGCCAAGAGGCCCAGTCCAAATAAGCGCGCAGGCAGGAGCTACAGGGGAGCCGCGATGAGGCGATTCGATCGCCATCGCCCTTCCCGTTTGCATCGCGCCACTTTGCTGGGACAATCAGCCGGTTTTTGTGTTTCCACCGCGCTGCCATGCCCGCTCTGACCATCCTCCGCTATCCCGACCCGCGCCTGCACAAGGTGGCCCAGCCTGTGGCCGCCGTGGACGATGGCCTGCGCGAATTGATCGACCGCATGCTCGAGACCATGTACGAGGCGCAGGGCATCGGCTTGGCCGCCACGCAGGTGGACGTGCATCAGCGGCTGATCGTGATTGACGTGAGCGAGGAGCGCAAGGAGCCCCTGGTGCTGATCAATCCCGAGATCGTCTGGGCCAGCCCTGAAAAACGCCTGGGCGAAGAAGGCTGCCTGTCGGTGCCCGGCATTTACGACGGCGTCGAGCGCTCGCTGGCCGTCAAAGTCAAGGCGCTCGATCGAGAAGGCAAAGAGCAAACGATAGCGGCCGATGGCATTTTGGCGGTGTGCATCCAGCACGAGATGGACCATTTGCAAGGCAAGGTGTTCGTCGAGTACCTGTCGATGTTCAAGCGCGGACGCATCAAGACCAAAATGGCCAAGCTGCAGCGCGAAGACGAGCGCTACGCGCAGCAGGGCTGATCAAGCCCGAATGCCCCGACCAGGGGGGCCGCAGCGCCCTCCTAAAATCAGGTCTTTTTGGTCTGCCCCTTCATGCGCCTTGCTTTTGCCGGCACCCCCGAATTCGCCCAGCGGGCACTCGAGCGACTGACCCAGGCCGGCTTGGACGTGGTGCTGGTGCTGACCCAGCCCGACCGGCCGGCCGGCCGAGGCATGAAGCTGCAGGCCTCGCCCGTCAAGCAGTTCGCGCAAGCCCACGGCATCGAAGTGGCCCAACCGCGCAGCCTGCGCCTCGATGGCAAATACCCCGACGATGCCGCCGCTGCGCAGCAGGCCCTGCAGCAGGCGCGGCCCGACGCGATGGTGGTGGCCGCCTATGGCCTAATCCTGCCGCAGTGGGTGCTCGATCTGCCGCGCCTAGGCTGCCTGAACATCCAT
>CANHBU010000376.1 GCA_947458345.1 Comamonadaceae bacterium | reverse complement strand
CTCATCCATCCCGGCAGGTGTGCTGCTGAAAGGCTCACCATCGAAGCTGTCCGCGTTCCTGGCAGGCAACGGAAACCTTCAGTTCTCGCCGGGCCAATCAGGTGTTGAGGGACCGTTGGTGTTCACGCTCGATGATGGCGTCAACGTCGTCTCTCGCCCGGTGGAACTGGTGGTGGAGCGGCCCGTGACGCTTCGGGCGGTCTATAACGCTGGCAGCCTGGAGATCGTCGATGCCCTGGGTAATTCGGCGCGGCTGGGGCGCATGCAACTGGGGGAACTGCGGCTGGGTGACCTGGGCGACCAATTCGAAGTCACTGGCCTGAGCGATCAGCCGCTGATGGTGCGGGCCTCGATGGGGGCCGATGAAACCATCGTCAACCTCGGCGCAACCAAGGCCGTGGACAACCTGGCCCGTTCCCTGATCCTCAAGGATGTGCCAGGCGCAGTTGCTGCGACCAGTCAACTCGATGACGACACGCTGACCCTGCGCTTCAAACCAGTACAGTCGTCTGCCACCAAGAACGTGGTCACGCTCGGCAAGGGTGAGCTGGTCAGTGGCGTCGAGAAAATGGTCTGGGATGACATGCTTGGCACTTTGCGGCTGGTGGGCGACACCATCGTCATCAAGGGCGTCGGCAACCAGTCGATCGACCTGGGCAACACCCGGCTGGTGGTGGAGGCCAAAAAGCTGGTGTTCGAGGCCGATGTGCGCGTCAAGAGTGCTGGCCATATTGAGCTCAAGGTCAGCGAGAGCGTCACCCTGCTGGGGCTGCGCCAGGCGGGGCTCAGTGGCGCGGCCGATGCCACCATCGCCGTGCAGGACATTTTGTCAAAGGGCGCTGATGGGAAGACTTTGGCGCAGGTCATTCAGCCCGTGACGATCACGCCTTCAGTCGGTGGCGGCATGGTCGATTTGGCCGCTTTCGTCACGGCAGGTCGCGGCCTGCAGGTGCTGCCCAAACCCGGGCAGTCCATTTCCCTGGGCAGCCTCGGCGGCGCGCTGGCGCTCGATCCGAGCAAACTTTCAGGTTTGCCGTCGCTGGTCATTGGCTCGAGCACTGGCTCCAACCCTGTGAAGCTCGGTGGCGGCGCCATGCCGCTGGCCGTTCCTGTTCCGCTCGTGATTCAGTCGCAAGGCACGGGCGGAAAAGTGGAAGTCATCGGTGCGGTCAAGGGCAAGCGGCTCACCATCTTCGGGCCAGGCAACACCACTGTGTTTGCCGATGGGGCCAACGTGTCGATGAGCGAAGGGCTGGCGATCAATGATGCGGTGCGTTTCGACGGCACAGTGACTCTCCAGGCCGGCGACCGAGCAAACAGTCTGGCGGCAGACCTGCTGATCACCGGACGAGTCAATGGCAGCACGGGGTCCTCGGATCACCTGGTGCTGTCGGCCTACGCGGGCGACCTGTCCCTCAACGGGCGCTTTGGGGACGGCATTGCTGATCAGGATGGCACCACGGTGGTCAGCGGCGGCCAGGGCTATGCCGATGGTGAGTACGAGCAGATTCCTCTGTTGGGAGGCAGCGGCTCGGGTGCCACAGCCAACTTCAGGGTCGACGGTGGCGTGGTCAGCGGCATCACTGTCGTGTCGGTCGGTGGTGGGTACAAAGTCGGTGACCGCCTGACCGTGGCACGATCGAGCCTGGGCGATTTTCAAGGAGTGGCTTCGGGTTTTGAGCTGCGGGTCGACGCGCTCTGCGATGTGGAGCGACTGACGGTGACCGACGCGCTCCATGTCACCTTTGGCGAGCGTGTCTACGTCGATGGGGACATCACCATCCAGGCCAGTGGCAAGGTGGTGTTCACCGACCAGGTGGTGCTGCACAACGGTGGTCGATTGATGATTGAAGACGCCACCGAAGTGCAATTCCTGGGCGGGTTGAGCTTTGAACCAGATGCAACCGGCAAAGCGGGCTCCCTCATCTTGAATTCGCCGAACGCCTCGGTGAGCTTTGCACAAGGCTTGTTCGCCGGCCAAAGCTCCGCCATGCGCTGGGCGGGCGTCACGAACCTGACCGCGCAGGCGCCGCAGGCTTTGGACCAGAAGGGCAGCTTATCCGTCCGCGGCGAGGCACTGGTTCTGGCTGAGATCGATGGTGCGGCTCAAAACAGCGTAGACCTCAATACGGGCATTCTTAATGTGCAGGCCGACAGTTTCACTTTGTCGACCGCCCCCGGTTTCGCAGCAAATCTGCTGCTCGATCAATTCCATGTGGCAACGGCTGCGAGCTTGGGGTCGACAGTGGCTCCGCTGAAAGTCAATGCAGCTCGGATATCGGCGCAGAGCACGGCTGGCGATGTGAACCTGGCCGTCGGAGATCTTCCGGTCGAGATTTCGATCCAGGCGCACGGCTCTGCGCAGCTGATGGCAGGGGCGAGCGTGACCCTTGGAGACTCTCAGGTTGGCGGCAGCCTGACGCTCAGCGCGGGCGATGCCATCACAGACAGTGGCGTGCTGACGGTGGGTGGCGCGTCGAAATTCACCGCGGCCGGAGGGGCGATCACGCTCGATGGTGCCAATGACTTCGAGGGAACACTGGATGCGAGTGGCTCTCAAATAGTTGTGAGGGATATCAATGCCCTCGATCTTGGAGTGGTGGCGGCATCAGGCGAGCTGTCGGTCAATGCTGGCGGTGCCATCACCAACAGCGGTGTGATCCAGGCCTCTGGCCTGCGGGCAGCGAGCACGGCAGGTGGCATTTCAGTCAATCTGGGCAACGATCCTTCGCAAGGCATTGATGTTTCCGCGCAGGGCGACCTGTCCTTGCGACATTCGGGCAGCTGGGCCTTGACGCCAGGCCATCGGCTTGAGTCAAAGACCGGCCTTATTCATGTCATCGTGGCAGACGATCTCATGGCTTACGGCGCTAGCCTGATCGGCAAGCTGGCGGTGCTTGAGGCCGGCGGTGCGATCAAAGGCCTGGCCATCGAAAAGCCTGAGCCGATCCGGTTCGATGGCGAGCTGGTGCTGCAGGCCAGGTCGGGCATCGGAGGCTTCGGATTTGATCGTGTCCTGGTTCAGGCCATGGGCCCGAACGCGTCGGTGGCGGCCACCAACGGCGCGCAGGGCGACGTGGTGATCGCAGCGACAAGCGGTCTGACGCTGTCTGGCCGTGGCGTCCGGTCCGATTCTGATGGCATG
>CANHBU010000375.1 GCA_947458345.1 Comamonadaceae bacterium | reverse complement strand
TCCGTCTGGAAGAGCATACCCAGCGCCTGTTTAACAGCGCCAAAATTTTGCGCATGAACATCCCGTTTAGCGTGCAAGATGTGATGCAGGCGCAAAGGGCCGTGGTGCGTGAAAACAATCTCGAGAGTGGTTATCTGCGCCCGCTGACCTGGATCGGCTCGCAAAAGCTCGGCGTCTCGCCCAAGGGCAACAAGATTCACATCATGGTGGCGGCCTGGGCTTGGGGCGCTTACCTGGGCGAAGAAGGCATGAAGCGCGGCATTCGCGTCAAGACCTCGAGCTACACCCGGCATCACGTCAACATCACCATGACGCAGGCCAAGGCGGTGAGCAACTACACCAACTCCATCTTGGCCAATATGGAGGCGCTCGACGACGGCTATGACGAGGCCCTATTGCTCGACGCCTCCGGCTTCGTCAGCGAAGGCGCGGGCGAGAACATCTTCGTGGTCAAAGACGGCGTGGTCTACACGCCCGACCTGTCGGCCGGCGCGCTCAACGGCATCACTCGCAACACCATCTTCCACATCTGCAAGGACCTGGGGCTGGAACTGGTGCAAAAGCGCATCACCCGCGACGAGATCTATATTTCTGACGAGGCCTTCTTCACTGGCACCGCCGCTGAGGTCACGCCCATTCGCGAGCTCGACCGGGTGCAAATTGGCATCGGCTCGCGCGGTCCGCTGACGGAAAAAATCCAGAGCGCGTTCTTTGACATCGTCAACGGCCGCAATCCCAAGTACGCAGGCTGGCTGACCCTGGTCTGAGGCCTGGCGCCTTCCATTGCACAAGGAGGCAAGACGATGCAAGTCAAGGACAAAGGCCAGACCGTCGAGTTGCTGGCCAGCGAGCTCAACAGCCAGGGTGGGGTGTTTTGCCCCAACCCGGCCATGGCCTTGTGGAGCAGCCATCCGCGGGTCTATCTGAATGTGGCCGACTCTGGCTCGGCCCGCTGCCCCTATTGCGGCACCGTCTACCAGCTCAAGGACGGCGAGCATTTCCACGCGCACCACTGAGCGGGCTGGCGCAAGCCCCGCTTCGGGCCGCAGCCTGATCATTGCACCGCAGTGGATTGGCGATGCGGTGATGACCGAGCCGCTGCTGCGGCGCTTGCACGCGCGCGGCGAGCATCTCACGGTGGCTGCGCTGCCCTGGGTGGCGCCCATCTACCGCGCCATGCCGCAGGTCTCCGAGATCGTCGAGTTGCCCTTTGCGCACGGGGGCTTGCAGTGGCGGGCCCGCCGGCAGATCGCGCAGCAACTCAAGGGCCGTTTTGACACCGCCTATGTGCTGCCCAACTCGCTCAAAAGTGCCCTGGTGCCGCTGTGGGCCGATATCCCGCGCCGCATCGGTTACCTGGGTGAGGCGCGGGTGGGCCTGCTGACCCATCGCCTGAAGAACCCGTCCAAGGCCAAACGCCCGCCCATGGTGGCCTTGTATTCGGCCCTCAGTGGCGACACCGACCTGGCCGGCGACCGGCCGCAGTTGCGTTGGCCGCAGGCCGAACAGGCGCGCACGCTGGCGCGGTTGGGCCTGGGGGTGGGCCTGGAGGGGGGCCGCCATGTGGTTTTTGCCCCCGGTGCCGAATACGGCCCGGCCAAGCGCTGGCCGGCGCGGCACTTTGCGGCCCTGGCCGCCTTGTTCGATGCGCCAGTGCTCTTGCTCGGCTCGGCCAAGGAGCAAGCTTTGTGCGAGGAGATTGCAGCGGCTGCTCCCCGCGTGCGCAACCTGGCTGGCCAGACCTCGCTGCTCGACGCCATCGGCCTGATCGCCTCGGCCCGTGCGGTGGTCAGCAACGACTCGGGCCTCATGCACGTGGCCGCCGGCCTGGGCGTGGCGCAGGTGGCGGTGTTCGGCTCATCCAGCCCCGAGCACACCCCACCCCTGAGCGATCGGGCCCAAGTGATCTGGCTCAAGCGCGATGCCGCTTACCAGCCGCCGCTCGACTGCGCGCCCTGCTTCGAACGCGTTTGCCTGCTGGGGCACACCCGCTGCTTGGTCGATGTCTCGCCGCAGCGGGTGAGCGATGCTTTGGGGCTGAGCTGACGCGCCTTGCCCCTGGCCAGCTGGCTGCGGCCGCAGCCACTGCACATATCGGCCCGCGCATGTCGCTCAAAGACCTTGGTGCGCTCGACAAGCCCACTGCGCCGCAGCTGCTGGTCAATGGTGAGAAAGACACCCAGGTGCCGATCGAAGACCTCTACATCGTGCTGCGCACCGGCACCAACCCCAGACAGGCCTGGGTCAACCCGACCGGCGGACACATCGGTCGCAACCGGGGGTTGAGTGACGCGCCGATTTTTGAGGGCGTGATCACGCATTTCGTTTGCGCGCAGGCTCAGGTAAATACAGGCCTCATTGCAGATGTGCGCCGGCAGCGTCGGCGCCACATTGAACGCATCAGCGACATGGTTCAGAGCCGCCTGATGGTTGGTGTTTCACAAACTGCCACATTAACCTCCCAGGATGAATCGTAAAACGACAAGTGTTCCGAGTACGATTCAGCAAAATTGCTGCTGAGTTGCGTGCCGATGAATAACCTCTTTTTCGAAAAACCCATCCTCAATTCCCCCTACGACTACCCAAGTCAGCACTGGGAGCTGGATGAAACGGGACAGCCCACACAAAAGATTGTTCAGGCGCGTCGTCAAGCGCAATTCATCACCCCCATCCCCAAGCCCAAAAAGCGCAAAGCCAAAGAGGCGCAGTCCGAATTGGACATGGGCCATGAGGTCTCCACCGAAGAACAGCAATACCACTCGGCCATCATCAACGGCGTACGGGCGGAGGTGGACAAATGGCGGTCGATTCCCAATCCCAATGATTGGGGAGTCACTCCCGAGACCGCCCGGCTGCTCCAACACTGGCGGCACCATGACTTCAGCGGCGTGAGGCCCTTCTTTTGCCAAGTCGAGGCGATAGAGACGGCCATTTGGCTGATTGAAGTGGCCCCCAACAGAGGCAAAGCAGCACAGCAGTATTTAGAGCATCTACAAGATGCCAACGAAGACGCCAACCCCGGCGTCATGCGCCTGGCCTTGAAGCTGGCCACCGGTGCCGGCAAAACCACCGTCATGGCCATGCTGATTGCCTGGCAAACTATCAATGCAGTGCGCCACCCCGGCAGCAAAAAATACACTCGCGGTTTTTTGCTG
>CANHBU010000374.1 GCA_947458345.1 Comamonadaceae bacterium | reverse complement strand
TCTTTCGCCGCTACCCGCTGGGCAACAAGGTCGATCTGGTCGAGCGTTTGCTCGATCGCGGCATTCTTGCCGACGCCACCCGCAAAATCACCCGCAACCGTCAGCCCGGTCGCTGCTGCGTCACTGGCTGCGTCGTTCCTGACGCGCCGCAAATGGTGCAACTGGCGCCGGCGCTTCAGAATAAGCTCGAGCAAGTTCGCAAGGTTGGCTCGGCCTAGTCTAGGTCTGCACAAAGTCCCTTCTCGTCATCGGGGGGTGCAGGGCTTTCCAGAGGCCTTTCCCGAGGCCTTTGGACTCGAGCTGTGTTGCGCCGGCTCCCGCCGGGCTGTGCTCAGTGCAACTTCACCGTCGGATTGGTTTGCTTGGTGATCATTCGCGCCAGGGTGTAGAGCGTGGTTTTGATCGCGCCGTGGATGGCCAGTTCGTGCAGTTTGTACAGCGACAGGTACATGAGCTTGGCGAAGTAGCCTTCAATCATGAGGTTTTTGCCGATCAGCCCGCCCATCATATTGCCCACGGTGCTGAATTTGCCCAGCGATACCAGGGAGCCGAAGTCTCTGTAGCGGTAGGGCTTGAGGGGCTGATTGGCAAAGCGGCGCTTGATCTGCCCGAGCATGTGGGTGGCCTGCTGATGCGCGGCCTGGGCCCGAGGCGGAACGATGCCGGCGCGTCCGCCGTCAGCGTCCGAGCACGGGCAAGCCGCGCAGTCACCGAGCGCAAAGATGTCAGGGTCGCGCGTGGTTTGCAGGGTCTGGCTCACCACCAGTTGGTTGATGCGGTTGGTCTCCAGGCCGCCAAACTCTTTGAGGTAGTCGGGCGCCTTGACGCCTGCGGCCCACACCACCAGTTCAGATTCGATCTCGCGCCCGTCGGCCAAGCGAATTCCGGTGGGCATGACCTCCATCACCTTGGAGCTGGTGAGCACTTGCACGCCCAGTCGGGTGATCAGCTCATGCGTGGCTTGAGACAGGCGCGGCAGCAAGGCCGGCAAGATGCGATCGGCTGCCTCAATCAGGCTGACCTTGATGTCTTTGTCGACATCGATGCGGTCAAGCCCGAAGGCCACCACCTCACGCGTGGTACGGTGCAGCTCTGCCGCCAGCTCCACGCCGGTCGCGCCTGCGCCGATGATCGCCACATGCAACTGCCTCTTAAGGATGGCCCCGGTTTGGTTGTGCGCGCGGATGCAGGCATTGACCATTTTGGAATGGAAGGACTTGGCATCGTGCTGCGTTTCAAGCTTGAGCGCGTGCTCCTTGACGCCCTGGGTGCCAAAGTCGTTGCTCAGACTGCCGATGCAAATAACCAGCGTGTCGTAGTCAATTTGCTGGATGGGGGTCACGGCTTGGCCGTCTTCATCCATGTAGGGGGCCAGTTCAATGCGTTTGTGCTGCCGATCGAGCCCCTTGAGCTCACCGAGGCGAAAGGTGAAGTGGTTCCAATGGGCCTGGGCCATGTAATCGACCTCGTGGTCGCCTAGGTCCATGCTGCCAGAGGCAATTTCGTGCAGCTTGGGTTTCCAGACGTGGGTGCGATTTTTGTCAACCAGGGTAATCAGCGCGCGCTTGCGTCGGCCGTAGGCATGCCCCAGGCGTGTGGCCAGTTCCAGGCCGCCAGCGCCACCACCTACGATGACAATCTTGTGTGCTTCGCTCATGGTCAGGCTCGCGTTTGAGGATTTGTTGGACTTTCTGGCCACGGTGTGCGGGCACTCAGGCTCGAGCGATAAACCGAACCCGTCGTTTTCAAGGTCTGAGTTTATGGGATCAAGCCATGACAGCCCGTAACGCGGCAATCGCCTCGATAACGGAGTTTTGACGGTGCCTCCCATGGGGCATACAGAAAATTTCGGGCAGGCGGTGCGCAAGGTGCTGGCCGCGGATCCACATGCCCGATGAAGGTCTCGATCTCGGGGCTGCGCGAGCCTGGGCCAGGGCCCGGTCTTTGTTAGGATCAGGCGTCTATGGAGTCGATGTATGCAACCCTTTCACCTCGCTTTTCCCGTCACTGATTTGGAGCAGGCCCGCGCGTTTTACGGCGGTGTCCTGGGTTGCCCCGAAGGGCGCAGCAGCCCCGAATGGGTGGACTTTAACTTTCATGGCCATCAGATCGTGGCCCATCTATGCCCCACGATGAACTCCGAGGTCTCGCGCAGCGAGGTCGACGGGCATGGCGTGCCGGTGCGGCATTTCGGTCTGGTGATGAACCTGCCCGAGTGGCAGGACTTGGCGGCCCGTCTCAAGGAGATCGGCACGAAGTTCATCATCGAGCCCTATATCCGCTTCAAGGGCGAGCCCGGTGAGCAAGCGACCATGTTCTTTCTTGATCCGTTTGGCAACGCCATCGAGTTCAAGGCCTTCAAGTCCCTCGACTCCTTGTTCGCGAAATAAGGCGCGGCCATGGCTCTGGCGATCTCTTATGGCGACATCGAGGCGGCGCACCGGCGCTTGCAGGGCGTGGCGCACCGCACGCCGGTGATGAGATCCAAGACGGTCGATGACTTGACCGGCGCCCAGGTGTTTTTCAAGTGCGAGAATTTTCAGCGCATGGGCGCCTTCAAATTCCGCGGCGCCTACAACGCCCTGTCGAAGTTGACGCCCGAGCAAAAGCAGCGCGGCGTGTGTGCTTTTAGCTCAGGCAACCATGCCCAGGGCGTGGCGCTCGCGGCCCAGTTGCTGGGCATTGGCGCCACCCTGGTCATGCCGCAGGACTCGCCGGCCGTCAAGGTGGCGGCCACGCGTGGCTACGGCGCGCAGGTGATCCATTACGACCGTTACACCGAGGACCGCGAGGCCATTGCCGGCCAACTGGCGCGCGAGCGGGGCATGACGCTGATCCCGCCTTACGACCACGCCGATGTGATGGCCGGTCAGGGGACTGTGGCCCAAGAGCTTTTTGATGAAACCGGCCCGCTCGACCTTTTGCTGGTCTGCCTGGGCGGCGGCGGGCTGATCTCGGGCTGTGCAGTGGCCGCCCGGCAACTCAGTCCTGCCTGCCAGGTCATCGGTGTCGAGCCCGAGGCGGGCAACGATGGCCAGCAAAGCAAGCGACTCGGACGCATCGTGCGCATCGACACCCCTCGCACCATCGCCGATGGCGCGCAGACCCAGGCCCTGGGTCTGCTGACATTTCCGGTCATCGAATCGCTGGTTTCGCAGATC
>CANHBU010000373.1 GCA_947458345.1 Comamonadaceae bacterium | reverse complement strand
TTGCGCACCTCCTTGATGTCATTGGTGTTGCTGCGCATGTCCGAGCCGTCGCCAGCGGCTCGGTTGAGCGAGAAGACCACGTCATCGGCACTAAAAGCCGTGCCGTCGTGAAAGCGCACATTGCGGCGCAACTCGAAGCGCCACACCGTGGGCGAGGTCTGGCGCCAGGAGGTGGCCAGGCCCGGCTCAAATTTAAGGTCCTTGCTCACCCCGACCAAGGCCTCGTAGATGTTGTTGGTCAGGCTCAACTGCAAGGACTCATTGAGCGAGTGCGGGTCCATCGAACTGGCGTCGCCCTGGTTGGCAATGCGCACGGTCTTGGCTGCCAGCGGGCTCAGGCCCAAGGCGGCCAGCAGCAGGCCCGCCAACACCTTTTTTTGAAGTCTCATGGTTGTCTCCTTAGAAAATGGGCTGCATCAAGAGCCCGGGTTAAAAGCGTTCACAAGCTCAGGGCGCGCTCGACCAAACTGGCGTGCAGGGCCGCACCGAGCGGCAAAATTTCATCGTTGAAGTCATAGCGGCTGTTGTGCAGGGGGTAAGGCCCCGGGCCATCGGTCCGGCCCTGCCCCACCCGGATGTAGGCACCGGGCAAGACCTGCAGCATGAAGGAAAAATCTTCGCCGCCCATGCTCGGCTGCATGTCACGCCAGACCTTGTCGGGCCCGACCAGCTCGGCCGCCACATCGCCCGCAAAACGTGCCTCGGCAACGGTATTGACCGTCGCCGGGTAGACGCGCTCGTAGTCGACCTGCGCCGTGGCCCCGAAACCGGCTGCAACGCCCTCGCACAAGCTGCGCAAACGCGCCTCGATATGGTCCTGCACCGCGGCATCGTAGGTCCTGACCGTGCCCACCAGCGTCACCTCGCCAGGGATCACGCTCATCGCATCGGGGTGGCCGCCCTGCATCGAACACAGGCTGATCACCGCCTGGTCCATGGCCGACAGATTGCGGGCCACGATGCTCTGCACCGCCGTGATGATGTGTCCGGCCACCAGCACCGGATCGACCGTCTGATGCGGGCGCGCGCCGTGACCGCCACGGCCGCGGATGACGATCTGCACCCGGTCCACCGCGGCCTGCATAGGCCCTGGCGTGATGCCGATCACTCCCAAGGGCGTCTCGGGCGAGTTGTGCTGCGCAAAGACTTTCTCGCAGGGAAAGCGATCAAACAAGCCGTCCTTGATCATCTCGCGGGCCCCGGCATAACCCTCTTCACCGGGCTGAAAGATCAACACCGCCGTGCCATCAAACTGGCGGGTCTGCGCCAGGTAGCGCGCCGCACCAATGAGCATGGCGGTGTGCCCATCGTGGCCGCAGCCGTGCATCAGGCCCGAATGGGTCGAGCGCCATGCACACTCGCCCAGTTCGCGCATGGGCAAGGCGTCCATGTCGGCCCGCAAGCCAATCATGCGGCCGGGCTTGTCGGGCGAGCAGCCCCTGCCGTGCACCAGGGCCACCACACCCGTCTTGCCCAGGCCGGTGGCCAGGCTATCGACACCGCACAACTTGAGTGCTTCGATCACGCGCGCGCTGGTGTAGACCTCTTCAAAACCGAGTTCGGGATGCGCATGCAAGTCGCGCCGAAAGGCGGTGAGTTCCGGATGAAAGGCCCGGATGCGGGCAAAGGCCGCGCCGAAAGCCTGGTAGGCCAGAGGTGCATCCATGTCAGTTCACTCGCCCGCGGCTCAAACCGGCGACCGCCTGAGCCAAGGCCTGCTGGGCCTGCTCGACGATCTGTGCGCGCCAGGCGGGCGTGTCGGTGTAAAACACCTCGCGCATCTGCTGGCGAATCTGGCGCGCCAGTTCGGGGCAAGCCTGAGGATGAACATGGAGCCAATGGTCGGCGCGCAAGGCCTGCATCACCTTGGCCACCGGCTCGGTGCCATATTCCAGCGCAATGCCGGTGTACTGGGCCTGCGGGCACTCGTCGAAAATCGAGGTCCACATCAGGCCGGTGAGCAGCGGCGAAGACGAGGAGCCATCGTAAATCGAGGTCACCTGATCGCCCCACCAGGCGCGGGCACGCGCCAGGGACTGCGCATCATCGCGGTCGGCAAAGATTTTCTCTCCTACGCCAGAGGGCCCCAGGCCGGTGTGCAGATCAATCCAGGCGATCTGCTCGGCCCTGCTGCCATAGCGCCTGAGCACCTGGCGCAGGGTCTGGTTGTTCCAGGTCGGCGCACGCCCGCCGTAAAAAAGCCCGTGCGCAAACTCATGCTGGCCCCGCGATATCGCCGCTTGCCAACGCGGCAGTCCGCGCTCGCTGATGTAACGCTCGGTGGCCGCCAGGTTCTCAGCCGTCGGCGGCCAGGTCTCGGGCAGCAGCAGGTCGGCGATTTCCTGGTAGTCAGAGTTGGCCGGAAGCGGCCTGGAAAAATCGTGGAAATTTCGATTGAGATCCACGCCCTCGTGCGTGACCCGCCGATCGAAAGAAAAACCGTGCGGGTTCAACGCATGGATGTAAAGCACCGCCACACCAGCGGCCTGCGCCTGGGCACGCCAGGAGGCGTCGGCCAAGGCGTGCACCTGCACCCCGCTGCCGCAATAGCCCTCGACGCCGTGGCAGGCGCTGCTGACAATGAGCAGGTCCGCACTGTCGGGCGCGCCGTCAAGCACCACATCCATGGCCAAAGCCTCGCCCTGCGAGCCGCTAAGTGGATGGGCATACGCGTCAACGGTCAAGCCTGCAGCGCGCGCCGCCGCCAGAAATGTGGTCCGCGCCTGCGCGTAGTTTTCGGAAAAAGCGTCTTCGATACGGGTCATGTTGACAATCCGGAGCGGCACAAGACCCCACAGCACCGCATCCTGGCCGTCGATTCAGCTCGCGTGGGGCCTTGCAGGTCAAAACGCAGATCATGCCAAATAAAACCGCCCGAGCGACCCCTGCCCTATTGGTGTTTACCCAAGCCCCCCCCTGCGAGGCAAAGCCAGCCGTCCAAAGAGCGGGCATTGTGCGCGCGCCAGTGTCGGGATCGGGCAAGCGCACCAAAGAGCCCCGTCATGGCGAGGAACGAAGCGATCCAGCGACAGCGCTCAGGAAGCCCGCGATCGCCGCGCGGCCGGCTGTCAATGCAAGGATTGCCACGTACCGCCACCGCGCAAGCGCCCCGCGGCTCAAGGCCGCTCCTCGCTAGGACGCGGAAAATGGCCACGTCAGTTGTAT
>CANHBU010000372.1 GCA_947458345.1 Comamonadaceae bacterium | reverse complement strand
CAATGCCGGTGACCTTGGACATGTGCTCGCCCAGCAGGTGGTAAAGCGAGCCGGGGCCTACGCTGGCATAGGTCAGGGGTTTGCCGGCCGCGGCCGACTTACGCGCATAGGCGAGCAACTCCTCGCCATTGCTCGCCGGCAGGTCTTTGCGGGCAAACATGGCCATGGGGTTGATGGTGATCATCTGCACCAAGCGGAAGTCTTCGGGCTTGTACTTCAGGGCCGCGTTGGACATCGGCGCCAAGATCAGCTCGTTGGGCGAGCCCTGGAAAATCATGTGGCCGTCGGCGGGGCTGGACAGCAGCTTTTGCGCCGCGATGCCGCCGCTGGCGCCACCCAAGTTTTCCACCAGAACCGGTTGGCCCAATTGCTTGGCCAGAGCATTGTTGAGGGTGCGGGCAATGACGTCAGACAAACCGCCAGCCGGGTAAGGCACCATCAGCGTGACCGGTTTGCTGGGGAAGGTCTGGGCCAAGGCCAAGCCGGTACTGGCCGCGCAGACCAGGGCCAGGACACAGCGGCGAAACAGGGAACGCGGGGCAGCTGACATGAAAAGTCTCCCTAAGGGTTGAATGTGACGGCAATGCTAAGCGGCGCACATGGATGCGTCTATTGCATAATTTTCCTGATAATCATGAACAAAGCGAATGCATGAGGAGCGCCTGCCATGAACATCCGTAGCCTGGAGCACCTGCTGGCGGTGGCCGAAACCGGCTCGTTTAGCAAAGCGGCTGAGCGCTGCTTTATCACCCAGTCGGCGCTCAGCCGCAGCATCCAGACCCTTGAAAGCGATCTGGGCGGTCAATTGCTCGACCGCATCGGCAAGCGCAATGAGCTGACGCCCTTGGGCCAACAGGTGGTCGAGCGCTCGCGCGGCATCGTGCGCGAGGCGGCCGAACTCAAGCGCGGCGCCGAATTGCTGCAAGACGGCGCCGGCCTGATCCGGGTCGGGCTGGGCTCGGGGCCAGGGGCCTTGCTGGTTCAGCCGCTGATGCGCCTGGCTGCCGATCAGCACCCTCGGGTGCGAGTCAACATCAGCCGAGGCCCGACCGAGTTGCAGCTGGTGCAACTGCGCGCCCGGCAACTCGACGCGATGGTGGTCGATGCGCGGCGCGTGCAGCCGGCTCCAGACCTGCGGATCGAAGGGCTGGGCGAGTTGCGCGCCGGCTTCATCTGCCGCGCCGACCACCCGCTGGCGCGCAAGCGGCAGGTCAGCATGGCGCACATGCTGGCCTATCCGCTGGCCGGCATCCCGCTGTCGGCCGAAGTTTCACGCACTTTGCTCGAGCAATACGGGCCCAGCTCACAGGCCGAAAGCATCACCGCCATCGTCTGCGAAGACATCACCGCCCTGATCGCCACCGTCGAGCAGAGCCAGGCGATTTATCTGGGCATCGTGGCGGCGGCGCGCGAGGGCCTGCAAGCGGGGCGACTGTGTGAGCTCAAGGTCGAACCCAAGCTGGGCATCGGGGCGCGCTTTGCTTACGTCACCCTCAGCGGGCGCACCGAAGCGCCGGTGATGAAGCTGCTGCGCCAGCTGGTGCAAGAGCACCTGCGCGACGAGACGGGAGCCCAGAAGGCTGCCCCCGGCAAACCCTCGGGTCGATAGTCAAAAGTCCGCTCAGCAGCCCAGCAGATCGGCCAGATGCGCGATGTCACGCGCATGCAGCTCGTTGCCCGCTTGCGGGCTGACGTCCTTGATGTGGGCCGCGCCAAACTCGAGCGGGCGCTCAATGTAGGCCGTGCGCAAACCGCAGGCTGCGGCGGCCTGCAAGTCGTCGTGGTGGGCGGCGCACAGCATGACGTCATCTGGCGCAACATCAAACACCTGCGCCACACCCAGATAGGTGGCCGGATCGGGCTTGTAGGCCCGAAACACCTCGGCCGACAAGATGCAATCCCAGGGCAGGCCGGCGCGCTTGGCCATGTGGGTCAGCAGCCCGATGTTGCCGTTGGACAGCGGCGTGATCAGGTAGCGGGACTTCAGGCGAGTCAAGCCCGCCACGCTGTCGGGCCAGGGCTGCAGGCGGTGCCAGACGCGGTTGAGCGATGCGCGCTGCGCCTCATCAAGGTGGGCCAGACCGAATCGGGGGAGGATGTCATCGAGGATCAGTCGGTGCAGCTCGTCAATGCGGGTCCAGCCCAGCTCGCCCGATCGCACACGCTGCATGGCCGGCTGGTAGCCGGCGCGCCAGGCCAGGGCAAAGGCATCGCCATCGACCTGCGGGGCCAGCGCCGCCAGCTCGCGCACGATGCTGCCGTGCCAGTCGACCACCGTGCCAAAGACATCGAAGGCCAGGACCTTGGGGGCAGCGGCCATGACCAGGCTCAGGCCAGCAGAGCGTTGACGCGCCGCACGTAGGCGGCTGGGTCTTCCGGCAGACCGCCTTCGGCCAGCAGGGCCTGATCGAACAGGATGTGGGCGTAGTCCTCAAAATGGGCCTCGGACGCTTCGAGCTTCTTGACCAGTGGATGCGAGGCATTGACCTCCAAGATGGGCTTGATGCTCGGGGCGGCCTGGCCGGCGGCTTTGAGCATGCGCGCCAGCTGCATCGACATGCCGCCGTCTTGCACCACCAAGCAAGCGGGCGAGTCGACCAGACGGGCGGTGGCGCGCACATCGGCGGCCTTGTCCTTGAGGGCCTCCTTGAGGCGATCGAGCACCGGCTTGAACTCGGTTTCTGCCTGCTCGGCGGCTTTTTTCTCTTCTTCGTCCTGTAGCTTGCCGAGGTCCACCGCCCCCTTGGCCACCGACTGCATGGGGGTGCCGTCAAACTCAGTGAGGAAGCTCAGGGCCCACTCGTCGACCCGGTCGCTCATGAGCAGCACCTCGATGCCCTTCTTGCGGAAGATCTCCAGCTGCGGGCTGCTGCGGGCGGCGGCCTGGGTGTCGGCGGTGATGTAGTAGATGGCCTCCTGGCCTTCCTTCATGCGGGCCTTGTAATCGGCCAGGCCCACACTGACGGTGTCAGCGGTGGTGGAGGCAAAGCGCAGCAGCTTGGCAATGCGCTCACGGTTGGCAAAGTCTTCGCCCAGGCCTTCCTTGAGCACCGCGCCGAACTCGGTGTAGAAGGTCTTGAACTTCTCCGGCTCATTGCTGGCCAGCTCTTCGATCATGGACAACACCCGGCGCGTGTTGCCCTCGCGGATGGCCTTGACCGCCCGGCTT
>CANHBU010000371.1 GCA_947458345.1 Comamonadaceae bacterium | reverse complement strand
TCAAGGCCGGTGAGTTCACCCGGGCGCGAATCGTCGGCGCCGAAGGTCATGACCTGATTGGCCTGCCTATCTGAGCCTGAGTGAGCCTGAGCACCGGCGCTGGTCGCCTGGGGCATAGCGCGAAAAAAAAGCCGCTGCACCAGCAGCGGCTTTTTGGATTTTTTCTTGTTCTTCTTGCTCTTGTTCTTCTTGGCAAAGTTCAAGGCAGTATTTTGGTGCCCAGGAGAGGACTCGAACCTCCACGCCTCTCAGCGCTAGTACCTGAAACTAGTGCGTCTACCAATTCCGCCACCTGGGCAACACTCAGCAGTGTACCATTTGGGCAGCGGATTTCGCTGGCCGAGATGAAATTTTCTGGACCCACCGCAGTCCCGACCACGCCGGCCGAGCCGGTTTCAAGAGAGCACGCCCATCAAGACCACACATGCCACGGCAAGCGCCCCATCGAGCTTGCTGACCGAATTTGAAGGAACGGTCTTCGGCCACCGCGACGGTCACGGTTTCGTGCAGCGCGATGATGGCCAGCCCGACATTTACCTGCCGCCCAACGAGATGCGTGCGGTTTTGCACAAGGACCGGGTCAAGGCCCGCGTGGTGCGTTACGACCGCAAGGGCAGGCCCGAAGGACGCGTCACCGAAATTCTGGAGCGCTCGCCCCATCCGATCATCGGGCGCTTGCTACAAGAAGGCGGGGTCTGGCTGGTGGCCCCGGAGGACAAGCGCTACGGCCAGGATGTGCTGATTCCCAAGCACGCGATCGGCGCTGCCCGCACCGGCCAGGTGGTGGTGGTGGAGTTGACCGAGCCGCCGGCTCTGTTTGGTCAGCCGGTCGGCCGGGTCAAGGAGGTGCTTGGCGAGATCGACGATCCGGGCATGGAAATCGAAATTGCGGTGCGCAAGTACGGCGTGCCTCACGCCTTCAGTGACGAGGCGCTGGCGCTGGCGCGCGCGCTGCCCGATGGGGTGCGTCCGGCTGACCGGCGCGAGCGGGTGGACCTGACCGATGTGGCCCTGGTCACCATCGACGGTGAAGACGCCCGCGATTTTGACGATGCGGTGTACTGCGAAAGCGCGCGCGTGGCGCGGGGCAAGGGCTGGCGTTTGCTGGTAGCCATTGCCGATGTGAGCGCCTATGTGGAGACCGGCAGCGCGATCGACATCGACGCCTACGACCGGGCCACCAGCGTGTACTTTCCGCGCCGGGTGATCCCCATGCTGCCCGAAAAGCTGTCCAACGGGCTGTGTTCGCTCAACCCCGATGTCGAGCGTCTGTGCATGGTGTGCGACATGCTGATCACCGCCAAGGGCCAGGTGCATGCGTATCAGTTTTATCCGGCCGTCATGCACAGCCACGCCCGGCTGACCTACACCGAGGTTGCGGCGATCTTGGCCAACACGCGCGGCCCGCAGGCCCAGCAGCGCAAGGCCTTGTTGCCACACCTGCTCAATTTGCATGATGTCTACGGCGCCTTGCTCAAGGCGCGCAGCGAGCGCGGCGCAGTGGACTTTGAAACCACCGAGACGCAGATTCTGTGCGACGAGGCCGGCCGGATCGAGAAAATTGTGGCGCGCACCCGCAACGACGCGCATCGCTTGATCGAGGAGGCCATGCTGGCGGCCAATGTGTGTTCGGCCGACTTCATCGCCCAAAGCGAGCACCAGGGCCTGTACCGTGTGCACGAAGGTCCGACCCCCGAGAAAAAGGAGCTGCTGCGCAATTACCTCAAGGCCACCGGTGTGGGCCTGAGCATCAGCGACAACCCCACGCCCGGTGAGTTCCAGCGCATCGCTCAGGCCACCAAAGACAGGCCCGATGCTCAGCAAATTCACACGATGCTGCTGCGCTCGATGCAGCAGGCCATCTACAC
Organism: Comamonadaceae bacterium; assembly: GCA_947458345.1. Classification (GTDB taxonomy): domain Bacteria; phylum Pseudomonadota; class Gammaproteobacteria; order Burkholderiales; family Burkholderiaceae_C; genus Polaromonas. The sequence goes on along the minus strand of CANHBU010000371.1, from coordinate 1,319 downwards.
GCCGGTCAACAGCGGCCATTTTGGTCTGGCGTTTGAGGCCTACACCCATTTCACCAGCCCGATCCGGCGCTATCCGGACTTGCTCGTGCATCGCGTGATCAAGGCCATCTTGAGCCAAGGGCGTTACCAGTTGCCGGCCTTGCCGACACCCGGGGAGGCGCATGCCAAGCTGGCCCGGCGGCTGGCCGAGCGGGTCGCAGCGCCCCAGCAGCGTCCCGAAAAAGTGCGCAAGCCCAGTGCCGAACAGCAGGCCTGGGAGGCCGCCGGTCTGCACTGCAGCGCCAACGAGCGGCGTGCCGATGAGGCCAGCCGCGATGTCGAGGCCTGGCTTAAGTGCAAGTACATGCGCGAGCACCTGGGCGAAGAGTTTGCCGGCGTGGTCAGCGCGGCCACTGGCTTTGGCATTTTCGTCACGCTCGATGCGATGTACGTCGAGGGCCTGGTGCACATCACCGAGTTGGGCGGCGAGTACTTTCGCTTTGACGAAGCCCGCCAGGAGTTGCGCGGCGAGCGCACCGGCATCCGCTATGCCATCGGCACGCGGGTGCGTGTACAGGTCAGCCGGGTCGATCTCGATGGTCGGCGGATCGATTTCCGTCTCGTGCATGAGGGCCAGGAACTGCCCGTGCGCGCGGGCAGGGAGCGCACCGCCGAGGCGCTGCCCAAGGGGCGCAAGGCGGGCAAGTCGAGCAACAAGCAGGGTGCAGGGGTCGGCGATGAGCCTGCAGCGCCCTCTAGCAGGGGCAGGGCGGCCTTGCCGCCCAGCCCGACCTTGGGCTCCTCGCTCAAGGCAGCGGTCAAACGGGCCGCCGCCAAGGTCGCGCGCAAGCTGGGCAAGAAGCCGCGCCGCTGAGGACCTTGCATGCGCGTGGTCGTTTTTCTCATTGAGACGGTGTTCCAGTGGCTGGTGGGCGCCGCCTTGCTGCGGGCCTGGATGAATGGGCTGCGGGTCAATATGCGGGTCCAGCCCGGTTTGTTTGTGATGGCCCTGACCGACTGGCTCGTCAAGCCCTTGCGGCGCTGGCTGCCGCAGCCGCTGGTCAAGGGCCGCCTCGATTGGGGCAGTGTGCTGGCGGCGGTGCTGCTGGCCATTGTTTGCGCCCTCGCCTTGCGTGCGCTCAGCGGCTCTTTGTCGGGCATGCTGCCGGCCATCAGTTGGGCCGCGAGTTGGCCGGCGCTGGCTCTGGTCTTTTTGCTGCGCACCGGTTTGCAGATGCTCAGCTTGCTGCTGCTCGGCTCGGTGCTGGTGTCGTGGCTGCAGCCGGGTTCGCCGCTTTACGCCATGCTCGCGCGCCTGGTGGCGCCCTTGCTCGAGCCCG
>CANHBU010000370.1 GCA_947458345.1 Comamonadaceae bacterium | reverse complement strand
GAATGAACTCGTCAGAGATGCCTTGAATGCGGTGCTTGCCGACCTTGTGCCCGGTCGACAGCGTGGGCGACTCGGCCGGCTCCAGCGGATAGACCTTGGCTTGCGGGCAAACCTGGCGCAGGTGCCGCGACACCCCGAGCACGGTGCCACCCGTGCCCACGCCGGCGACAAAGGCGTCGGGCTTGAGGCCCAGGGTGGCCAGTTGGCCCATCAGCTCCACCGCGGTGCCTTGCTGGTGGGCGTGTGCGTTGGCCTCGTTGTCAAACTGCGAGGGCAAGAAGCAGTCGGCCTGCGCCAGCGCGAGCTCTCGGGTGCGGGCGATGCTGCCCAAAAAACCGCCTTGGGCATGGGAGATCAACTCGACCTGCGCACCGTAAAGGCGCATCAGGGCGATGCGCTCGGCACTCATCCAGTCGGGCATGTAGATGCGCACCGGATGGCCCAGCGCGGTGGCCATGGCGGTGATGGCGATGCCGGCATTGCCGCTGGTCGCTTCGCTCACCAAGCCGCCGGGGCGTAACTGCCCGCTACGCAGACCCGCGGCCAAGATGTGCAAGGCCATGCGGTCTTTGATGCTGCCCGTCAAATTAAAGTATTCGGCCTTGGCGTAAAGCTTGGTTTCTTGGCCACGGTAGCGCAAGTGAATCACCAGGAGCGGCGTGTGGCCCACCAGGCCGGCCAGTTCGCGCAGGCGGGCCCAGCGGGGGTCGGTGGCGTCGGCTGCTATCGGGGCTCTGGCGTTCATACCAGGGTCCAGGAGCCGCTGGCTGGTCGGGGCGTGAGTTCAACCCCGAAGTGCTTTTTGACCAACTGCGCCTGTTGCTCGAACAGTCCGCCCCAACGCAGCACCCGCCAAGACGGCAGCTCAATGATGGTGCTGCCCATTTGCCAGTCGTTGATGTAGCGGGAGGTGCCGTAGTCCATGGCCAGGTCGCAGCCTTCGCGCAGGCTTTCCTGCACATCGTCAAAGCGAAACTTGCTGCCCGAGCCGGAGATGTTGGCCGAAGACCCCATCAAAGGCTGGGCGGCCTCCAGGCTCAGGCGGGCCAATTCGTTGTGCAGGGGGCCGGCGTTCATGAGCAGGTCCATGGTGCCGTTTTTGGTGGAACGGTGCAGCGCCCCAAACTGCACGGTGCGCAGCCAGTCGTGGTCGGCCCGGTAAGGGCCAATGATCGACAGCGGCAGGTCGTGGTCAAGGGTCAGGCAGCGCACCAGGTCACGGTCGCGGGCCTCGACTTGAAACACCTCGCTAAAGATGTCCCAGTTGCCGATCACGCCGTTGGGCTTGGTCTGCGGGCGTTTTTTGAGGGCGTAGATGCGCTCGACGGCCAGCGCGGTGTGCGCAAAGATGGCATAGGACACGCTCAGGGGCAGCAGGGTCACGCCGCCGGCGCCCATGATGCGAAAGGCACGACGGGCGTCGGCGCATTGAATGTCTTGGCTTGGCTCTTGGCCGCGTGAGATCAGTTCCATGGGTGTCTTTCTTGGGGCAAGGCTGCCTCGATGGTGCGGGCCACTTCAATGAGCCGGTGGTCCTCGTAGCGGCGGTGTATGAGTTGCAGGCCCATAGGCAGGCCTTCTGGGCTCCACAGCAGCGGCAGGCTGATGCAGGGCACTTGCAGCGCCGTCCACAGGCGGTTGAAGGTGGCCATGCCCTGGCTCTGCAGGCCCAAGGGCGCTGGGCCTGGGGCGCTGAGCGAAATCACGGCATCTGCATCGTCCATGGTCGTTTCAAAGGCCATGCGGGCCTGAGCAATGCGATCGAGCGCCAAGCGCATACCCGCCGGGGTCAGCTGCAGATGATTGGCCAGCTTGGCCTTGAAGTCCGCGTGCAGCAGATCGGGGGCGGTCAGCATCTCCGGCAAAAAGGCGCTGCGCCCGCCGTCTTGCATGACCTCGTCTTGCCAGGTGTTGATGGCGGCCAGCTCCTGCGGCCAAGGCATCTCGCGCAGTTGCACGCCGGCGCTGCGCAGCCGCTCGAGCAGGCCGTCAAAGGCCGCTTGCGCCGGCGCTTCGGCCTGGTCCCACAGGGGGGTGCGGCAGACCATCAGTTTGAGCTGGGGCCAAGGCGGCACTGGGGGCAGGCTCGGTTCAATGAGGCCGTAGGCGCCCAGCAGCAGCGCCAGGTCGTCGACGCTGCGGGCAAACAGGCCCACGGTGTCGAGGTGGGCGGCAAAGCTCTTGATGCCGTCAAAGGGGATGCGGCCCCAGGTGGGCTTCATGCCCACCGCGCCACAAAACGCAGCGGGGCGGATGGTGGAGCCGCCCGTTTGCGTACCCAGCGCCAGCGGCACCATGCCGTCGGCCACTGCCGCGCCCGAGCCCGAAGAAGAGCCGCCCGGCGTGCGCTGCAGGTCCCAGGGATTGCGGGTGGGCGGAAACTGCCCGCCGCAAGCAAATTCGAGGGTCTGGAGCTTGCCCATCAGGACGGCGCCTTTGGCGCGCAGCACGGCCATGCAATGCGCGTCTTCGTTGGGCTGGTGCTGCTCGTAAATGGGTGAGTTAAAGCGCGTGGGCTGGTCCAGGCTGCGAATCACGTCTTTGAGCCCGACCGGTATGCCGTGCAGGGGGCTGCGGCGCGGCTGCGCATCGCAGGCTTTGGCTTGGGCCAAGGCCGCCTGTGGGTCGAGGTGGGCCCAGGCCTGCACCTGCGGCTCACGCGCCTGAATGCGCTCGAGGCAGGCGTGCACATATTGCTCGCTGCTCAGGCGCCCTTGCTGCATCAGGGCACTGGCTTGGCTGGCTGTGAGTCGCCACAGCGGGGAAAGAGAACCCATTTGATCTTGAGTGGCTCAAAAATTGTATGCATAATAGCCGCTAATTCGAGCTTATCCAAGCGAGGATTTGCACCATTAGCCCAATTACATGAGTGAATTGCATACAAACCCGGTGCCCTTGACGCAGGCTTATGCCGAGTTCATTGTCGGCTCGCACGACTTGTCGCCACGGGCCATCGAGGTGACCGTTCTGGGTTTTACCGATGCCCTGGGTGTGACCCTTGCCGGCGCGCATGAGCCGGCGGTGTTGGCCCTGGCGCGTTGGGTGCAGGAGCAGGGCGGGCCGCAAGCGGCTCGGGTGGTGGGCCAGACATGGCGTGCGCCACCGGCGGTGGCTGCCATGCTCAATGCCACGGCGGCCCATGCGCTCGATTACGACGACTTCGCTTTTTCGAACCACCCCAGCGCGGTGCTGG
>CANHBU010000369.1 GCA_947458345.1 Comamonadaceae bacterium | reverse complement strand
GCCAGCACTGAGCCACCGACGCGCCGCTGCCGCTTCGGCCCTTCAGGCCGGTGTGGTCCAGGCTCAGGTCGCCGCAGCCGTCGGACTGCATCGGCCCCTGCGGACTGGCCAGGAGCCGGTAACTGAGCGCGTCGGCCGCGTCGATCTTGAGCCGGTAGATGACCTGGCTGTCCGACTGCACGGTCTGCAAGGCAAGCGGCAGCTCAAGCCTGGCGCCGCCGGCGCTCAAATAGCTGCCGTGCACGCTGTAGTGGCGCTCCATAAATTGCTGGGCCTGCAGAAGCGCCACGGCCGCCTGCGCGCGCTGCGAGCGCATGAGATGGCTCTGGTAACTGGGCCAGCCCACGGCCGCCAGCAGGCCGATGATAAGCAGCACGGTCAGCAGCTCGATCAGGCTAAAGCCGCTGCAAGCGGCTCGGTGCAAGGACTTCATGGACTCACCTCAGGGGCGGGTTAACGATCAGCTTGTGACTGCGCGCGCGCACTTGGCCATCGGTGATCAGCACCGTGCTTTGCAGCCACACCGCGGCGCCGGCTCGGGTCGCGCCGGTGGCGGCATCGGCACTGTGGTCGGGGCTCAAGCCGCGCGCGGTGACAACATAGATGGGAGCAGCAGCGGCCGGGCCCCCGTCAAGCAGCTGCCGCTCGGCCAAGCAGCTGGCAGACTTGAGCCCAGATGCTGAGCTCGCTGAAGGCACCGGCCAGACCAGGGGCGCGCCGATGGCGCCAGAGTGCCAGTTCGCCGCCACCGGCCAGGCCATGGCCGCCGGCGTCGTCAAGGGCAAGGCTGCATCGGCCAAAGCAGGGTTGCGCGCTGCGCTGGCCAAACGCAGCTGCGCTTCGCAATAGTGCAGGGCCCAATGCGCCTGCTCCAGGGCCAGCGCCTGCATGCTTCGCACACGCAGCAATTGCAAGGAGCCGGCACTGGCGCGCAAAGAGGCGGCCGAAGCCAGGGCCATAGCACCAATTAGAACGATCACGATGACCAGGCTGATGCCCCGCTGGGCGCCTTGCCCAAGCGCGCGAGCGCGCTGGGGTTTGGGATCGCGCAGGCGCAAGGTCATTTGAGTGGGCCAGGGCGATCGTCTTGAAAGCGCCACTTGGGCTCTACAGGGCCCAGCTGCGAAAAGCCACCGTGGTCCAGAAGGCGCGCCGCAGCCGGCCATCGCCTGATGTGGCCGTCTTCCCGTTGCAATCGCGGTAGGTTCGCACCTCATCGGCACCGAGCACCGGCTCACGGCTGCGCACCAGCAGGCAAATGCGTACCGCACGCACCTGCTTGAAGTCAGCCACTTGCGAGGCCAGCCCATAGCGCAGGGCCGAATCGGGCTGGCCATCGACCGGCAGGCCCCACCACAGGCGCATGCGCTCGACGTTCTCCACCAGCGGCTGGGCACCGGTGGGGCCGCGACCACCGCAGCGCAGCTCGCTGCGCTGGCTGATCTGCCAGCGGTTGTGAGCCAAGTGAACCTTACCACCCTCGGCCAGCTCGATCGCATCCAGAGCGTTGCCCAGGCAATCGGTGGGCGCCTTGCTGCTGCTGACCAGGGTGCTATCAAGGTCGGCCTCATAGACGAGCTCGACCGCCGAAGACCCCGTGCCGGCTCCAGCATCGCGGGCGCAAGAGGGCGCTTCCAGCTGGGGCAAGCTGGCAAAGCCCTCATCGCAGGCCAGCAGTGCCGGTGCCGGCACGCCGGTGCGCCAGGCGACCGGGCCGGCCGCCAGCGCCTGCAGCGGACGGCCGTGCCCCAGCATCATGAAATCGCGGCGCAGCAGCTCCAGCGCCAGCTGCGCGTCTTCCATCAGCTGGCCCTGGGCCGCGCGCAGCGCCTGGCTGCGTCCGAGTGCAAGCAGTTGTGCCAGCACCAGCGTGACCACCAGCATACCGATGGCGCTGGCCACCAGCAACTCCAGCAGCGAGTAGCCGGCGCTGGCACGCAGGCGCCCTACCATGCGACCTCCAGCGTGTAGCACAGCACACCCTCCTGCGCTCCGAGCGCCAATTCGGCCGGGCACTGCTGCGCCGAGCCACGGCCCAAGGTGCTATCGAGCGCGCCCGGATCGCGCCAGGCCAGTGTGATGCGGGCCTGCCGGCTGCTCGCGTCGACCTGCACCCGGCTCGAGCCCTGCGGCAGGGCATCGCGCACCAGCTCGCGCCACTGCGAGGCGTCGGCCGCAGCCCAGGCCTGCGCGTCACAGCCCGCCCCATCACAGCCGAGCGCGCCCAGGCTGGCCTGCGCGGCAAAGGGAGCCGAAAAACCCATGGCCGGTGCCACCGCGGGGCTGGCACGCAGGCGCTCGGCCATGTCCGTGGCCAACATCAGGGCCAGGGCCTGATGGGCGCTCAGCCGCGTCTGGCGTACGGCATCGGCCTGTGCCTGCAGCCACGCCGCTGCGGCCAGGCCGATCAGCAACAGCGAGACCAGCACCTCGACAAGCGCCAGGCCCCGGCTCGATGCTGGCCTCAACTGCATGAGGCCGCCTCCTCGGCCTGCAAGGCGGGGCGGCCCTGCAGTGAAATGCAAATCAGGCGCCGCGCACCGCCCGAGGCGCTCAGAGTCAGCGTTTGGGCGGCCGCCCGCGCCAGGCCCGTGCTTTGGTAAGTCAGGACAGCGCGCGCATGGTTGCTGCGAACGAACAGCCGCTGCGGATCGAGCTGATGCTGGCGCAGCACCGACTCGCCCGGGTCAAGCTGCCGGTCACCATCAGGATCGAGAAACACCAGCCAGCCGCTCCGGTCGGTACCGGCGCTGGTGCCGGCGCATTGGCTGGCCTGACTGGACAGACACAGCGAGACCGGCTGCGCCCGCGCCAGCGCCTGGGTGCGGGCATAGCGCAGGTCGTCCACCAGAGCCTGCGCTTGGGCGCGCAGCATCCAGCGCTCGAGCAAGCTGCGCCAGGAGGGCATGGCCAAGGCCGCAAGGGCCAGGGCGATGGCGGTCACCACCATCAGCTCGAGCAGAGAAAAGCCCAGCGCGGGTCGCACAGGCAGCGCGTGCCGAGGCGGGTGCAGGTCGTAGGCCATGAGCTGACATGCTAAGAGGGTGCCAGCGCCGGCATGTAAATTGTTATTGCATCGGCGCGCGCGGAAAACCGCTTTGAGACGGCGCAAAGGCAAGCCAGCGCGCGGGCGGCCGGCTGGCCTGACGCGGCACGGACGCTGCGCTTAAACTGCCGACCGATGAACCGCGGCACG
>CANHBU010000368.1 GCA_947458345.1 Comamonadaceae bacterium | reverse complement strand
CTGCCCGTGCTTTTTGTCTGCGAAGACAACCGCTGGAGTGCCACCACCGCCAGCGCGCCCATGACGGCGGGCGAGGGCGCCTCGGCGCGCAGTCAAAGCCTGGGCATTGCCGCCAGCCCGGTCAACGGCAACGAGGTCTGGAGCGTGCATGCGCTGGCCGGCGAACTCATCGCTCAGATCCGCGCCGGCAGCGGCCCGCGCCTGCTGCATGCCATCACCTACCGCCTCAAGGGCCATGTGTCGGTCGATCCGGCCGCCTACCGTGACCCCGAGGAGCTGCGCCAGGCCCAGCTGCTCGATCCCCTGCTGCGCGCGCGCGAGCATTACGCGCGGCTCGGCGGCGCGCCGGCCGATCTGCAAGTGATTGACCAGGCCGCTGCGGGCGAGGTGCAACAGGCCATGGCTCAAGCCGACGCAGCGCCCTGGCCCGAAGCGCAAGCGGCCTACACCGACATCCAGACCACCGGGGAGGGGCAATGGTTTTGAGCCAGCAAGCGGTCAGCTACAGCCAGGCCGCGGTGCGCGCCATCGAGTGCGAGATGCAGGCCGACGCGCGCGTGGTCGTGCTCGGCGAGGACGTGGGCCGCGGCGGCATCTTTGGCCAGTACAAGGGCCTGCAGCAGCAATTTGGTAAGGAACGCATCATCGATGCGCCCATCAGCGAGGCGGCCATCATGGGCGCGGGCGTGGGCATGGCCCTGGCCGGCCTGCGTCCGGTGGTGGAAATGCGCGTGGTCGACTTTGCACTTTGCGGCATGGACGAGGTCATCAACCAGGCCGCCAAAAACCGCTACATGTTTGGCGGCCAAGGCCGGGTGCCGCTGGTGGCGCGCATGCCCAACGGCATCTGGGATGCCTCGGCCGCCCAGCACTCGCAGTCGCTCGAAGCCTGGTTTGCCCACATGCCCGGGCTGGTGGTTGTGTGCCCGGGCTCGGTCCAGGACAACTACAGCCTGCTCAGATCGGCCATGCAGTGCGGCGACCCTGTGATCTACATGGAGCACAAAACCCTGTGGGGCTTGCAAGGCCCCCTGGACGAGTCACTGCAGGTGCCGCTGGGTCAGGCCGCCTGTCTGCGGCCAGGCCGGCACCTGACGATGGTCAGCTGGAGCCGGCAGGTGCAGGTGTGCAGCCAGGCCTGCGAGCAGTTGGCGGCCCAGGGTATCGAGGTCGAGCTCATCGATCTGCGCACCATCTGGCCCTGGGACCGGCAGACCGTGCTGGCCTCCTGCGCCCGCACCGGGCACCTGCTGGTGGTGCACGAAGCCATACAAGCCGGCGGCTTTGGCGCCGAGATCGCCGCCACGGTGGCGCAGGAGCTGGGCATCCCGGTGCGCCGGCTGGGCGGCCCGCGCATTCCGGTCGGCTATGCGCCCGTGCTTGAGGCACAGGCGCGCGTGTCCGAGCAGCAGGTGATCCAGGCGACTCTGACCTGTCTGCAAGGCACGGGCCGCACCCGCTCGCCGCAGCTGGCACCTTGAAGCGGTCGGCTCAAACGGCCACTTGAGCCGACCTACTGAGCCGACCCACTGAGCCGACCCACTGAGCCGACCCATCGAGTTGACCCATTGAGTCGCCCCCGCCCAGCAGCGCCCTCAGGACGCGATGCGGGTCGGCCGCACCACCGCCAGGGCCAACAAGATCGCCACGGCCACCACCCAAAACACCGGACCGGTGCCCAAGGCCAGGCCCAGGGCCCCAAAAATCGCCGGTAAAAACGTCTGGCTGGCGCTCACGATCACCGAGCGCATGCCAAAGGCTTCACCCGAGCGGCCGGACGGCGCGTTGTGATGCAACAAACTGACCGCCAGCGGCTGACCGATGCCCAGAATCAGGCCGGTGAGCAGGGAAAGCACCAGCAAGATGGCAAAACTGCTGGCCAGCGGCGTCAGCGCAAACACCAGGACCGTCAGCAGCAGCGACGCGGTCAGGATGCGCGCCTCGTCGAGCTCAGTGCTGAGCCGGCCCAGCAGCAGGCGCACCGCCAGGCTGCCCGCTGAATAAGCTGCGGCCAGGGAACCGATGGCCGTGGCCGACAGGCCCATCTCGGCCGCGTGCACCGGCATGAAAAAATTGAACAGGTCCCAGGACAGCGCGACCAGCGCCGCGGTGATGAGCGCCACCCGGATCGGCCCGTGCACCAGCAAGCTGCCGCGCGCTGCCGCCTGGCCCTCGTCGGCCGGCCGCGGGGCCGGCTGCAGCAAAGGCGAGTTGGTGCGGGCCAGCAGCAGCAAGGCCAGCGGCAGCGAGGTGCACAGGGCCAAAAACGTCAGCCCATGGCCGACCGTATCGATCAGCACGCCGGCCACCAGGGGCCCCACAAAGCCCGAAAGCGAAAAACCCACGCTCAGCCCCGAGTAACTCCAGGTCACCCCCGCCGGGCCGGCGACCTGGCCGATGCCCTGCGTCACGGCCACTTGCACCATGGTCACGCCCCAACCGATGAGCACGCAGCCCAGGCCCATGGCCAGCTCCTGCGGCGCCCAGGCCGCCAGCAGACCACCGGCCAGCAGCATGGACAGGCCGCAGCGCACCGGCGCCCGAAATCCCACCCGGTCGCTCCAGCGGCCCATGGCCACAGCCGTCAGCATGGGCATGACCATCAACAGGCTCAGCAGCACGCCCACACCCAGAGGCGTCATGCCGCGCGCCAAGCCCCACAAAGTCAGGGTCAGGCGCATGCCGCCAAAAGCCAGATGCGCCAAGGCCATCAGGCCGATCAGGCGCAGCACCAGGGGCTTGTCGAGAACTTGGGGACTCATGAAGGCCAGCGGCAGGCGGCCGCTTGGGCAGGCAAAAAACGCAGCATAGAAGGGTCGGGGGCTACGATCCGCCCCCCCGAAGTGTCCCACGGATGGCCGCTGCTCCCTGGCCCGCAAGCGACAGGCCCGCAAAGCGGGCCGCTCTCTGTGCTGACCTTACCTACCCCCCTTCAAGCCCCTGCGGTACTGGATCGCCTCGGCCAGATGGGGCGCTTCGATGGACGCGCTGCCGGCCAGGTCGGCGATGGTGCGCGCGACCTTGAGGCAGCGGTGCAAGCTGCGGCCCGACCAGCCCAAGCGGGTGGCCGCATGGTTGAGAAAAGGCCGGGCGCCCTCGTGCAGCGCGCAGTGCTCGTCGAGCTGTTGGACACTCAGGCTCGCGTTGCTGACGCCCTGTCGGGCTCGGGCCATGTGGTGCGCAGCCTGCACCCGGG
>CANHBU010000367.1 GCA_947458345.1 Comamonadaceae bacterium | reverse complement strand
ATGGTGATGATGGCTTGCGTGGCTCCCGCGGTGATGGTGATTTCGCTGTCGGCTTGGTAGGCCTTGCCGTACAGCGCCTGCACCTTGTCGGCCACCGCCTGGCGCAGGGCAGGCACGCCTGCCATGGGCGGGTACTGGTTGAGGTCTGCGTTCATCGCATCAGTGACCGCGCCCGTGAGCTTGCGGTCACAGCCAAAGTCGGGAAAGCCCTGGCCGAGGTTGACCGCGCCCGTCTGGCTGGCCAGAGCTGACATCACGGTAAAGATGGTGGTGCCCACCTTGGGCAGGCGGCTTTGCAGGGCAGGGGTGTAAACAGCGCTCATGGTTCGGGGCAGAGGGGCGGTGGATGGGGCGGTGGATGGGGCGGTCAATGCAATAGCGTCAGGGTATCCGGGTGAGCGCAGCAGCAGGGCGCTGCGCCAGCCGGTCAGTGGCTGGGGTGGGGATCACAGCTCGTCGTCGGTAAAGTGTCCCGACATGGCCTTCATGATACGGTCGCGCGGGAGTTTGTCGCTGACCAGCTGGGCGAAGTGGTAGACAAAGTTGCGCAGGTAGGCACTGCGCTTGAAGGCCACGCGAGCCACATTCATCCCAAACAAAGCGCCAGCGGGTCGGGCCACCAGGTCCTTGCGGTCTTCTTCTTGCATGGCCATTTCTGCCACGATGCCCACGCCCAGGCCGAGCCGAACGTAGGTCTTGAGTACATCGGAGTCGATGGCCTCCAGCGCAATGCGCGGCGCGAGCTTGTGCGCGGCAAAGGCCTGGTCGATGCGTGTGCGGCCCGTAAAGGAGGGGTGGTAGGTGATCAGCGGCTGCTCGGCCAGTTCGTGCAGATCGATGCGCTCGCGCCGCGCCAGCGGATGCTCGGGCGGCATCACCAGCATATGCTGCCACTCGTAGCAGGGCAGCGTCACCAGTTCCTCGTAATCGGTCAGTGACTCGGTGGCGATCCCGATTTCAGCAACCTCATCAATCAGCATGCGGGCCACCTGAGCGGGCGAGCCCTGGTGCATGCTGACATTGACCTTGGGGAAAGCCTGGCGCAGTCGGGCCACCGGCTGCGGCAGCACGTAGCGCGCTTGGGTGTGGGTGGTGGCAATCGACAAGGTGCCGCTGTCTTGCGCGGAAAACTGCTCGCCGATGCGCCGCAAATTGCCCACTTCGCGCATGATCAGCGCGATGCTTCTAATTACATGCTCGCCTGGCTCGGTGACGCGCTTGAGCCGCTTGCCGTGGCGGGCAAAGATTTCTACGCCAAGCTCTTCTTCGAGTTCGATGATGGCCTTGGAGACGCCAGGCTGCGAAGTGTGCAGCGCCTTGGCCGTTTCGGTCAGGTTCAGGTTGCGGCGAACGGCCTCTTGAACAAAGCGAAATTGGTGCAGGTTCATATCTTTATTGGACTAAGCAGCCCAATCATTATGCCTTTTCGCCAATTTTTTGCCTTGCGTCAAGAAGGCCTGCAGACGTCCAAGCCCGTCATTGCGATGGCAGCGATGGGTTCGTGCCCATGCGAATCGCGCAACCCGTGGGCAAACAGCCCATGGCGTGGTTTATTGACGGCCCCTAGCGCCTGAGCACCAGCCAGACAAAGGCGGTCAGGGATACAGCGGTGTAGAGCAGGCCGGGCGCTGCAGCGGCCAGCCACGGCTGCCACTGCTGCAGATTGCCCACGTAGACGGCGACGTTGTTCATCATAAAAAAGCTGATGCCGATCATCACCCCGGCAAACACATAGGCCGAGATGCCGCCCGAGCGCATGTGCAGGTAGGCAAAGGGCAGGGCCAAGATGACCATGACCAAGCAGCTGAGCGGATAAAACACCTTTTTCCAGAACTCGATCTCGTAGCGCAGCGCGTTTTGTCCGTTGTCCTGCAGATGCCGGATGTACGTGAACAGATCGATCGTGCGCATTCGGTCGGGCCGCAGCAAGGCCACCGCCACCATTTCCGAGCTGATCTGGGTAGCCCAGCGCAGTTGCTGCGAGTCGCTTCGCGCCACCGGCTCTGTGGCGTCTGACGCGCCAAATCGCGTCTGCCGCACCTGGCCGAGCAGCCAGGCGCCCTCGGGTGCAAACTGCGCTTGTTCGGCCTGGATGATGCCCAGCATGCGTCCTTGTGGATCGAATTCGTAGATCTCGATGCCCTGCATGTCGTTGTTGGGGCTCAGGGCCTTGACGTTGACCACATAGTTGGTCTGCGCTTGTTTCTCGCGCAGCCAAGCGCCGGTTTGACCGACCGTGATGCGCCCCTGGTAACGCGCCTTGAGCAGCTGCGAGGCCTTGTCGGCCGCGGGCGCCACGTAGTCGCCAATCAGGAAGGCCAGGACCACGAAAACGCCGCCCAGGGTCAAGAGCAGCCGCAGCGCGCGCCAGGGATCCAGGCCGCTGGTGCGCAAAATCGTGTATTCCGAGCTCTGCGCCAGCCGGGCCATGACGAAGATCGTTCCGATCAGCACCGAGATGGGCAGCAATTCGTACAGGCGATTGGGCAGCAGCAAGCTGACGTAGAGCAGAACGTGGCGCAGCTGGTAGGTGGGGCCATCGGCGCTGCTGCTGCGGCCCAGGTTTTGCAACTCGTCGGCCAGATCGAAAAACAGAAACAGGGTCAGAAAGCCGCCGGTGATCAGCGCAATAGACAGCACAGTCTCGCCATAGACCAGTTTGCGCAGGGTTTTCATGCGCCAGCTCCTTGGCGCAGGCGCCCGAATAAGCGCCCCCGCAGAGTGTCAAGCGACCAGGCGCGGTGGCGGCTGATCAACCAGAGCACGGCCGCGGCCAAAAACCCGCCATGCAGAACCAGCATCATGGGCGCAAAGCTCATGACCCCGCTGGAGACCCAGTTCTGGCTCAAGGTCATCAGGTTGCTGTAGACCAAAAAGGTGAATATGGCCAAGATCAGCCGCCCGCTGCGGCCCGCCCGTGGGTTGGCATGGGCCATGGCAATGGCCAGCAGCACCAGGTTGATGCCCGACAGCGTCAGTCCTACGCGCCAGGCCAGTTCGCCCAAATTGGGCCGGCTTGGGGTGCGCACCAGCTCCAAGGTGGGCTGGAGCTTGAAAGAGGTGGCGTCCCGGTTGAGCGGCTTGGCGCCGCTGATGCGCGCGCCATACAGCTCAAACTCGCTGACCCGCAGCGCCACAGCCTGCTCGCTGCCGGGGTCCTGAAATTCGAGCCGTTGGCCTTTTTCAAGTTTGAGCACCT
>CANHBU010000366.1 GCA_947458345.1 Comamonadaceae bacterium | reverse complement strand
TTGAAGCCAGCGATGGCTGCTTCAACCTGGGCGCCTCGGGCGAGGGCAGCTGGACGCGCATGTGCGAGCTGCTGGGCAAGACCGATTGGCTGAGCGATCCCGACTACCAGGGCGAGCCCCTGCGTGTGAAAAACCGCGCCCGCCTCAATGCCGATCTGGCCGAGATCTTTCGCCACCGCCCGCTGGCCCACTGGATCGACAGCCTCAACGCGGCGGGCGTGCCGGCCGGCCCGGTCTACACCGTGCCGCAAATGATGCAAGACCCGCAGGTGCAGCACCTGAACGTCACCGCGCCGATGACCACCAGCTTTGGCAAGGAGATGCTCTACATCACGCCACCGGTCACGCTCGAGCGCACGCCCGGCAAAGTGGTGGCGCCGGCGCCCAATTGGGGCGAACACACCGACGAGGTGCTGGCCGAGGCCGGCTACTCCAGCGAAGACATCGCACGCTTTCACGAACAAGGGGTGGTCTGAGCCATGGCACAGGTTCTGCACAGCGTGGAGGGGCATGTGGCCACCGTGGTGCTGGCCAACGAAGCCAAGTACAACGCCATGAGCCTGGGCATGTGGCGCGAGCTCGGGGCTTTGCTCGAGCGCCTGCGCAACGATGACTCGGTGCGGGTGGTGGTGCTGCGCGGCCAGGGCGATAAGGCCTTTGTCTCTGGCGCCGACATTTCAGAATTTGAGCAGCAGCGCAGCAACAAAGACGGTGTGGCCGCCTACGACCAAGCCGTCGATCAGGTGCAAACCTCGCTGGCCCACTTTCCGCGGCCGGTGATCGCAGCGATCAGCGGCATCTGCTTTGGCGGCGGCCTGGGCATGGCGCTGAGCTGCGACCTGCGCTATTGCAGCGCCGGCTCGCGCTTTCGCATGCCGGCGGCCCGGCTGGGGCTGGGCTACGCCTGGCGGGGCATGCGCTCGCTGGTGGGCGCAATCGGGCCGATGAATGCGGCCGAAGCCTTCTTCACCGCACGCACCTACAGTGCCGAGCAAGCGCTCAAGCTGGGCATCGTGCAATCGGTGCACGAGGATGTGTTCGCGCATGCGCAGCAAACCGCGGCGCTGATTGCCGAGAATGCGCCACTGACGATTGCCGCGGCCAAGCAGGCCATGATCGCCATGCGCCAGGCCGATGCCAGCGATAGCGCCGACGTGGCCAGCGTCGACGCGGCGGTGGCCCGCTGCTTTGCCAGCCAGGACTACATCGAAGGCCGGCGCGCCTTCGCCGAAAAACGCCCGCCCCAATTTCGGGGCCAGTAAAGCTCAGGAGAGCGCGCATGAATCTGCAAGGAAAAACCATTCTGATTACCGGCGCCTCGGCCGGCATCGGCCGCGCCTGCGCGCTGCAATTGGCGCAGCAAGGCGCCCACATCATCGCGCTCGGTCGCCGGCAAGACGCGCTCGATGCCCTGGCCGCGTCGCTGCCCAAGGGGCAGGTCCGCACTCTGGCAGGCGATCTGAACGACGAGGCCTTCGTGCAAAAAATCGACGCGCTGGCCCCCGAGCTCGACGCCTTCGTCAACAACGCCGGTGTGCTGCGCTATGCACCCATCCTGGACCTCACGCCCGAAGACAACGCCTGGATGTTTCAGACCAATGTGCTGGCAGCGCTGCGCGTGACGCAAGGCATTGCCCGGGGCATGGTGCACAACAAGCGCGGCCACATCGTCTTCATGTCCTCGATTGCCGCACGCGAGGTCTACCGGCTCGCTTCGGTGTACTGCGCCACCAAGCATGCGCTGTCGGCCTTGGCGCGCTCGTTTCGTCTGGAGCTGCAAGGCCACGGCATCAAGGTCACCGAAGTGGCCCCCGGCATGGTGGACACCGACATCCGCGCGGGCAGCACCCACCCCGACGTGCTCGCCTCGGTGGCCACCCGCAAGTTCAAGGCCCTGACGGCCCAGGAGGTGGCGCAGGCCGTGGTCTACGCGCTCTCGGCCGAGCCCAACTGCTGCCCCGACCTCATTGAACTGCGCCCCCAGGGCTCAGCCTAATCGCTTCATTTGCAACTGACGGAGAACCGCGCCATGGCCACCCGCAAAACCGCCCCCGCCCAAGCTGCGCCCAAGGCCGGCGCAAAAAAACCGGCCGCTGCCGTAAAGACAGCCGCGGCCAAAAAAGCCGCACCGGCGCGCAAGCCGGTGGCCGCAAAAAAAGCCGCCGCGCCCAAAGCGCCGGCTCGCGCCAGGGCCGCGCCCAAGCCGGGCAAGCCGCCCAAGGTCGTGTGGAAGCCGCAGACCTTCATGGCCAGCCACCTCAAGGACGCGCTGTTCAAGACCGGTCTGCGCAGCTACGCCGCCTATCGCGAGTTGGGCGTGGAAAAGGCCACCGGCGGCGCCGTGCAAGCCCATGTGATCCGCCTGCTTGGCAAGTGCGACCCCAAGGTGGTGAGCATCCCGCACTACCACGGCGTGCAGTTTCAATTTCTGTACATGCTCAAGGGCTGGATGATCGGTGAGTACGAAGGCGCCGGGCGCGTCAAGATGAGCGCCGGCTCGTGCTGGATCCAGCCGCCGGGCATACGCCACCAGGTGATCGACTACTCCGATGGTTGCGAAATGATCGAGATCATCTTGCCCGCGCAGTTCGCCACGGTCGAGCTGTGATGTTCAAGCTTTCCAAAACCCTGCAAGGGAGTTGCCTGTGAAGAAACCGCAAAACCTCAGCCTGCTCAGCCTGATCATCCCGGCCATCGTGATTGCCATTTGGCAGGTCATTGGCAGCCGCCCTGGCATGCAGGCCATGCTGCCCAGCCCCACCTTGGTGCTTGACGCCTGGTACGACTGGATCTTTGGCAAACCCGGCGGCATGAGCCTGAACCCCTACCTGGGCACCTGGTGGTCCAACGTCGAGTACTCCGGCGTGCGGGTCATCCAGGGCTTTGCACTGGCCATGGCGGTCGGCATTCCCCTGGGCCTGATGATCGGCTGGAACCGGCTGGTGGCCACAATGGCCGACCCCATGGTGCAGGTGCTGCGCCCGATTCCCATCACCGCCTGGTTGCCTTTTTCGATTGCGGTCTTCGGCATCCGCGACCTCGGCTCGATCTCGCTGATTTTTGTTGGCGGCTTTTTTGCCATTGTGGTCAACGCCACCCAAGGTGCGCGCGACATCGACAAAAACCTGGTGCGCGCCGCCCGCATGATGGGCGCGGACTCTTGGACGCTGCTGCGCCGCGTGGTGTTGCCTGCCGCGCTGCC
>CANHBU010000365.1 GCA_947458345.1 Comamonadaceae bacterium | reverse complement strand
GACCACCAAGGCCTGGGACTACACCAAGTTCGTCTATGACACCCAAGCCTGGGTGCCCAAGAACGTGGTTTTTGTCAACGAGCGCGCTTTCCAGGCCCTGCCCGAGGCCGTGCGCCGGGCGGTGCTGGAGCAAGCGGCCATTGCCGAGCGTCGCGGCTGGGAATGGAGCCAGCGTGACAACGACGAGTCGCCCAAGGTGCTGGTCAAAAACGGCATGACGCTGACCGCCATCAGCCCGGCCTTCAGCACCGAACTCAAGAAGATCGGTGACCAGATGCTCGATGACTGGCTCAAGAAAGCCGGCCCGGACGGCAAGCGGATCATCGACGCCTACCGCGACAGGCTCAAGTAAGCCGGTCGCTCAGGCCCAGCCCGCCCTGTGTGGCGGGTTTTTTTCCTTTCAGGTGACCCATGCGCGCTTTTCTGGACAAGCTCTACCTCGGCAGCGGCCTGCTGGCCGCGTTCTTCTTATTCATGATTGGGGTGCTGGTGATCGCCCAGGTCTTTGGCCGCCTGTTTGACTTCCTGATCCCTTCGGCCGACGACTTTGCCCGCCTGTGCCTGGCGGCCTCGTCCTTTCTGGCGCTGGCCTACACCCTGCGGCAGGGCGCGCACATCCGGGTCAGCCTGCTGCTCGAACGCTTGCCACCGGCTGCGGCACGGGTGCTTGAGCTGTGTTGCCTGGCCTTTGGCACGGCGCTGATGGGCTACTTCAGCTACTACTGCTTTGACATGGTGCACGACGGCATTTTGTACCCCGACTACACCATCGGCCTGATCCCCATTCCCAAATGGATTCCGCAGATCGGCATGACGATCGGCGTGGTGCTGCTGTTCATCGCCTTGCTAGACGACCTGATCTGTGTGATCAGCGGCAAAGCCCCGTCGTATCAGCAAAACACGTCTGACAACCCCGAAGACCGCCACGCGGCGCACGAGTAAACACCATGGAACAAACTGCAGCCGTGGGCGTCTTGCTGGCGGCCATCTTCATCTTGCTCGGCGGGGGTCTGTGGATCGCCCTGTCGCTGATCACCGTCGGCGTGATCGGCATTGCCTTTTTCTCCAACGCGCCGGTCGGCAAATTGCTGGCCACCACCGTGTGGGGGCAAAGCTCAGAATGGGCCATGACGGCCTTGCCACTGTTCATCTGGATGGGCGAGATCCTGTTTCGAACGCGCCTGTCAGAAGACATGTTCACCGGTCTGGCCCCCTGGGTGCGCCGGCTGCCGGGCCGTCTGCTGCACGTGAACGTGATTGGCTCGGGCATCTTCGCGGCCGTTTCCGGTTCATCGACCGCCACCGCAGTGACCATCGGCCGCATGACCGTGCCCGAACTGCTCAAACGCGGCTACGACGAAAAGGTGATTCTGGGCTCGCTGGCTGGCGCCGGCACGCTGGGCATCATGATCCCGCCCTCGATCATCATGATCGTTTACGGCGTGGCGGCCAACGTCTCGATCGCCCGGCTGTTCATCGCCGGCATCCTGCCTGGCCTGATGCTGGTGGCCCTGTTCATGGGCTGCATCATGCTGCACGCCTGGTTCAATCCCAAAGCCATTCCGCCGGCCGATGCGCCGATGAGCCTGCTCGAAAAGCTCCATGCTTCGCGCCGACTGATGCCCGTGGTGGGTCTGGTCGTGGTGGTGATCGGCTCGATCTACGCCGGCTTTGCCACTGCCACCGAGGCGGCGGGCGTGGGCGTGCAGGGCGCGCTCATCTTGGCGGCACTCACTGGCACCCTGAGCCGGCAAAGCTTCCAAGAAAGCCTGATGCAGGCCACCAAGACTTCCTGCATGCTGGCCTTCATCATTGCCGGCGCCGCCTTCACCACCGTGGCCATGGGCTTTACCGGCATCCCCAAGGCTCTGGCGGCCCTGATCATTGAATGGCAGCTGACGCCCGGCATGCTGATCGCCACCCTGACGGTGCTCTACATCATCCTGGGCTGCTTCCTCGATGGCGTGTCCATGATCGTGCTGACCTTGTCGGTGGTCATGCCCATGATCAATGCCGCCGGCATCGACCCGATCTGGTTTGGCATCTACATCGTGGTCGTGGTCGAGATCGCCACCATCACGCCACCGGTAGGCTTCAACCTGTTCGTGTTACAGGGCTTGTCCAAACGAGACATCCTGTTTATCTCTAAGGGGGCCATCCCGTCTTTCCTGGCCCTGGTGCTCGCTTGCTGGCTGCTGTGGATGTTCCCGGCCATAGCCACCTACCTGCCCTCGGTGATGTACGGCAACTGAGCCCCAAATGGGTCAGGCGGGCCCCATGCGGCCTGCCTTCAGCTGAACCAGGCCTTGTGGGCCAGCACCCAGCGCGCGTAGTCTGCCGCGCACTGGGCCGGGCTGGGCCCGCGGCCCCAGGGCTCGGCCTGGGCACGCGCTGCGCTCAGGGCACTGCGCTTTCGCGTCAGGTCATCGAACAGGTCGATGTTGGCCTCGGTTTGCACCACCGACCAATCAAAACCCGGATCCAGCGTCTGCAAGGCCTGACAAAACAGCTCGGGGTGCCACACCTGCCCAGGCGAGAGGTTGTAGGTGCGGTGGGTCAGTTGGTCGGCCAGCAGCAAGCCCGTCAAGGCCTGCGCGACCTGGGCCGAATGCACCCAGTCGCGCTGACCCTGAGGCAGCAGCCGCACCGATTGCCCCAGCGCCCAGCGGCGGGCGATCTGCCACAGCGGTGACAAGGTGTCACGCAGACCGGTGTCGCGCTCCCAAGGGCCAAAGGCGGCGGTGATGCGCGCATTGGCCACCCGCAGGCCGTGCAGGGCCTGATAGCGCTGACCGATGCCCTCAATGGCCACCTTGCCGATGCCATACAGATTGGCCGGCGTGGGCGGCTGCGACTCGTCCAGGTCTTGCCCCTCAAAAATCGCGGCGCAATAAACCGCCGACGAACTGGCCAGCACCACCGTCTGCACACCGGCCTGCACGCAAGCGTCCAGCGCATTGACCGTGCCCATGAGGTTGACCTCCAGGATCTGCCGTGTGGCCACTTTTTCGCGCGCCTGGGCGGCCGTGATGGCCGCGCCGTGAAACAAATGCGTGACGCGGTGATCGGCCAGGCACTGGCCCAGGCGCGCATCGCCAATGTCGCCCTGCACCGTGCTCAGCTGACCCGGGTGGCCGGCAAAGCTGGCCAGGGCCATGGGCGGCAGCGGCTCCATCGCATGGGCCAGCACGCTGTGGCCGCGCT
>CANHBU010000364.1 GCA_947458345.1 Comamonadaceae bacterium | reverse complement strand
TCGCGCTCGAGGGCGTCGCCAAAGCGCTGCGGGTATTTGTAGCGATCCAGGTGGTGCTTGAACGCTCCATCGCAGGCCTGCCGCAGCATCAAGTTGACGCCGGTCTGCGACCTGGCCCACCAGTGCCCGACATCGCCGCTGGTCTGAAAAGCCCAGCGCATGATGTCCGCGCTTTGCTCGAGCACCTGTCCGCTGCGCAACAACAGCACCGGAACCGTGCCCTTGGGCGAGAGCGCCAGCATGTCGGCTGGCTTGTCGCGCAAGACGATTTCGCGTGTCTCGAACGCAATGCCTGCTTGCAGCAAGGCCATGCGCGCGCGCATCGCATAGGGACAACGTCGGTAGGTGTAGAGCAGCGGCAGCGTCATGGGCAAGCTGCCAGTCTAGCCGCCCCGAGCGCTGCGCGGCAGCGGCGAGCCGGGCACCGGCAAAGTTTGGTACCCTGCACCCTTTTAAACACCCCACTGGCTCGCAACGTGTTAAAGCACCTGGAAGCGCCTGCCCAAGCCCCGCGCAGCCTGCGGCAGATGCGGGCCGATTTTGGCGGCACCTATTTCGTCAACGCTCTGATCGGCTTCATCTTTGCAGCCACCGGGCCTGTGGCCGTGATCTTGTCGGTGGGCACCGGCGGCGGCTTGTCGGCGGCGCAACTGGCATCTTGGGTGTTTGCCGTGTTTTTCGTCAACGGCGTGGTCACGCTGCTCATGACCTGGCGCTACAGCACGCCGCTGGCCTTTGGCTGGACCATACCGGGCACGGTGCTGGTCGGGCCGGCCCTGCAGCATCTGAGCTTTGCCGAGGTGATCGGCGCCTTCTACGCAACCAGCGCCCTGATTTTGGTGCTCGGGCTCAGCGGCTGGGTCAAGCGGGTGATGGCCGCGCTGCCCATGCCCATCGTGATGGGCATGGTCGCCGGGGTCTTCTTGCGCTTCGGTCTGGACATCGTGCGCGCCTTGCAAAGCGATGCGGCCATTGCAGCGCCCATGGTGGCGGCCTTCTTGCTGCTGTCGGCCCGCGCCGATTGGGGCCGGCGCCTGCCGCCGGTGATCGGCGCCTTGCTGGTCGGCGCCCTGGCCGTGGCCCTGTCGGGCCGGTTAGATGCAGCCGGCGTGGGCGCGTTGGCGCTGGCGCAGCCGGTGCATACCGCGCCGGTGTGGTCGTTTGCAGCCATGCTCGAGCTGGTGATTCCGCTGGCCATCACGGTGCTGGTGGTGCAAAACGGCCAGGGCGTGGCAGTGCTCAAAAACGCCGGCCACGAGCCGCCGGTCAACACGATCGCCCTGGCCTGCGGCCTGGGCGCGGCCGTCAGCGCCGCCTTCGGTGCCGTCAGCAGCTGCCTGACGGGCCCCACCAACGGCCTGCTGACCTCCTCGGGCGAGAAGAGCCGCCACTACAGCGGCGCACTCATGTTCGGTGGGCTGGCCATCGCTTTCGGCCTGGTGGCGCCCACCTTCACCGGCCTGATGCTCGCAGCGCCCAAAGAGTTCATCATGGTGCTGGGCGGCTTGGCCATGCTGCGCGTGTTGCAAGGCGCTTTTGTCGCGTCCTTTGGCGCCGCACGCTTTTCCTTGGGCGCCCTGGTCAGCCTGCTGGTGACCGTGGCCGACATCGGCCTGTTCAACATCGGGGCGGCCTTCTGGGGCCTGGTGGCCGGCTTTGCGGTGTCGTGGTGGATGGAGCGCGGCGACTTTGGCAAAGCTTGAACGCGCCGGTGCGGAGCGCTGAAGCGGCGGTCATCGGGCGGGCGCGAACTAGGCACAATCGAAAACGGTCACCTCACCGAAACGGGCCTGGCCCGACTGCGACACCATGCACACACCCAGCGCCCAAGCCAGGCCATCGATCTACTACCGCTACGAGGTTTTTGCGCCCTGGCTGCCCTCGGCCCACGCGGTGCAGGCTCGCCAGCAGGTGGTCATCGTCGGTGGCGGGCCGGCCGGCATGGTCACCGCGCTCGAGCTGGCCCGCCACGGCGTGGCCAGCGTGGTGCTGTCGGCCGAGCTGCAGCTGTCGCAAGGCAGCCGGGCGATCTGCTTTACCCGTCGCTCGCAGGAGATCTTGCAGCAAGTGGGCGTGGCCGATCGCATCAGCCAAACCGGGCTGCCCTGGCGCTTTGGCAACAGCTTTTACCGGGGCCAGCGTGTGTTTCGCATGGAGGCACCGCACGACGAACACGACCGCTTTTTCCCGATCATCAACCTGCAGCAGCAGTACCTCGAACAATACCTGTACGAAGCGTGCAAAGCCCACCGGCTGATCGACTTTCGCTGGGGCAACAAGGTGCTGCGCGTCGATCAAAAGAGCGACCATGCGGTGCTTGAGGTCGATACCCCCGAAGGGCCCTACACCTTGAGTAGCGACTGGGTGGTGGCCGCCGACGGCGGGCGCTCGGGCCTGCGCAGCGCGATGAATCTGGCGATGGAGGGAACCTCCTACGAGGGCTTTTTTGTGATCGCCGACATCAAGGTCGATCTGCCCTTGCCCACCGAACGGCTGGCTTTTTTTGACCCACCGTGGAACCCGGGCAACACCGTCTTGATGCACCGCGAACCGGGCGGCATCTGGCGCATCGATTACCAATTGCCAGCAGGCGAAACACCCGAGCAGGCGCTGCACCTCGACTCGCTCAAGGCCCGCATCGACGCACAGCTGGCCATGATCGGTCATCCGAATGCGCCCTGGGAACTCGACTGGTCGTCGGTCTATTCGGCCCGCACCCTGACCCTGCCTGAGTTCGTGCAGGGGCGCACCGTCTTCACCGGCGATGCGGCGCATCTGCTGCCGATTTTTGGGGTGCGCGGGGCCAACACCGCCTTTCAGGATGCGCAGTCGCTGGGCTGGCATCTGGCCTATGTGGTCAAGGGACTGGCCGGCCCCACACTGCTGGCCAATCACAGCGCCGAGCGCGTGGGTGCAGCGCGCGAAATCATTGCCGAGTCGGGCAAAAGCACCCGCTTCATGGCCCCACCAAGTAGCGGTTTTCGGGCGCTGCGCGATGCGGTGCTGTCGCTTTCACTGCGGCACGAATTCGTGCGGCCGCTCTACCACTGGCGCACCTCGCGCCCGCACGAATACAGTGACTCCCGGCTCAACAGTCCCGACGACGACAACGCCCTGTTCACGGCCGGCCCGGCCCACGGCGCGCCGCCGCGCAATGTGCGACTGGGCGAGGACGACTTTCTGCTCGACCACCTCGGCGGCGGCT
>CANHBU010000363.1 GCA_947458345.1 Comamonadaceae bacterium | reverse complement strand
GAGATGATCACGCTCACCAGCCGATGTACCAAGCCCGAGCTCAAAGAGCATTGGTTCAAGGAAATATAAAACCCGATGCGAGCCGCAGACCGCTTCATTGTAGGGGCAGGGTCGCGCTTTTCAACAGGCCGGGCAGCCGCGCCGCAGCCAAGCATAGGGCCGCGCCGCGCAGGCGCACCGGCTCACAGCAGTTGGCCGTCGTCGCCCAGCGCTTGATCGAGTTTGGCCAGCAGGGCCGACAACTGCTGCGGCGCAATGGCCGCGGCGCCTTCGGCCGCTGCGCTGCTGGCCGGCGCACTGGGCCGCTCGCTGAGCTCGAAGGCCAGATTGAGCGCCGCAAGCACGGCGATGCGATCGCGCGCTTTGAGCTTGCCGGCGTCTCGGATTTTGCACATGGCCGCATCGACCTTGCCCACCGCATCGCGCAGCCTGTCCTCGCCCCCTTCGGGGCAGCCGAGCAGATAGCTCTGGCCCATGATCTGAACTTCGAGCTGTTTCATGCGCTGGTGTTGGGGCGGGCGGGGTCGGTTTCGGCCGCGCCGGGCAGGCGCTCGAGCAGAGCGTCGACCCGAGCCCGTGCCGCGCTCAGGCGCGATTTGAGTGAGTCGCGCTCCTGCGACAGTGAGCGCACCTGCTCGGTGAGCAGGGCGTTGGTGCGCTGCATCTCCTCGTAGCGCAGCAACAGCCGCTCAACGCGGTCGGCCAGCTGCTCGAGTGAGGGTTGGGTTGCCATGGCAGCGCGATTGTAGGGTCTTGGAAAGCTCGGTGCTTACAATCGTTTTCGTTGGTGCTCGCGGTGTGGTTCACGCGCCGCAGTTCAACGGGAAGCAGAAAGGCCTCTTCGCCCGGCGCATCAAGGTGCGCCGGCGTGCTTGAAGCCCAAGCTGCGCTGCCCCCGCAACGGTAAGACGAACGGGTGGTGGGTCGGGCCCTCAAGCCCGGCCCTGCCGCCCCGCTGCCCTGATTCATGCCACTGAGCGCCCTGAACAAGCGCTTGGGAAGGCCAGGGTGGTTGCTTCGTCAGCCCGGATACCGGCCAACAAGGTGCAGTGGCGCTCGTCGCCGCTGCGTGACGCCCAAGCACCGGCGGGGAAGCCGGTGAGGGTCTTGAGTCTGGGATGGTTCATCATGAACTTTTTGTACAAGCCTGCGCGATTGCTAGCGCTGGGCATTTCTTTGTCTCTTGTTTTTTCGGCCGCTCAAGGCCAGCCGGTGGCCGAGTTGAGGGAGGTGGTGGTGACGGCCACGCGGGCGCCGCAGACGCCGGGCGCCCTGGCTGCCGGTGTGACGGTCATCGATGCCGCTGCCATCGAGGCCATGGGTGCGAGCAGCGTCAACGAGGCCATACGCTGGTTGGCTGGCGTTCCCGGAAGGACCAACACCGCAGGCGGCTCCGATCCGTCGCTGGACCTGCGCGGCTTTGGCGAGACAGCTGACAGCAACGTTGTGATCTTGGTCGATGGCGTGCGCCAGAACGAGGGGGACTCCAGCGCTACCAGCTTGTCGTGGCTGCCGATCGAAAGCGTGCGACGCATCGAGATCTTGCGCGGCAGTGCGGCCGTGCTTTATGGTGAAGGCGCAACGGGCGGGGTGATCCACGTGCTCACCGATGGCCGCAAAGAGCTGCCCCGGGCCAGGGCGCAGCTCGGTGTGGGCTCCGACCGCCAGCGTCAGGCCAAGGCTTTGCTCTCCGGCGCCGCCCAGCAGTGGCGCTGGCAGCTCAGTGCCTCGGCGCTTGAGGGCGATTTTCATCGCGAGAACTTTGACCGCAGCGAGCGCAGTGGCGCGGCCCGGCTCGACTGGCGTGGTGAGGGCGTGACCCTGAGCAGCCGCTTGGCGCTGGCCTCTTCCAAGGGCGGCTTGCCCGGCGGCCTGACGCCTGCCGAGGCCGCGGCGATGCCGTCCAAAAGCTTCAAGCCTTTCGACCGCGGTCAAAGCGATTCGTCCAATTTCTTGCTTGCCGCCCAATTTGATCTGGGCGATTGGCGCGCAGCATTCGATTGGAGCCGGCGGCGCTCCGACACCTCGTCGAACTTCGTCTCCGATGGCTACCGCTCCGAGGTCGGCATCACCGCCCTGCGCCAGGGTCTGCAGGCCTGGCGGGACTACGCCGCCCTGGGCGCCTTGCTGCGCACCCAGTTGGGTCTCGATGCGCAGAGCTGGGACTCCGAGCGCGACAACAAGGCGAGCTGGGGCGACAGCCAGGCCCAGATACGCCAGCGCTCCCAGGCGCTGTTTGTGCGCCAGGAGGCGGCCTGGCGCGATGGCCTGTGGCGCGCTCAAGCGGGCTTTCGGCGCACGCTGGCCGAGCGCAGTGTGACGGGCGCGCAGGCCGGCCGGATCGAGCCGGACAACAACAGCTGGGAGCTGGGCATGGTGCGCGTCCTGCCCGGCCTGGGCGAGGCCTATGGGCGCTTGAGTAGCAGCTTCAGATTGCCCAATGCCGATGAGTTCAGTTGCTATGTTGGCTTCGGTTCATGCACCCCCACTGCGGTGAGCCTGCTCAAACCGCAGACCTCTCGTGACCTCGAGTTTGGGTGGCGGCAGTCCGATCCGCGCGGCAGCAGGGCGCTGCGTGTTTACCGTTCGGATTTGCGTGACGAAATTGGCCTGGACGCGACCCAGTTCAACAACATCAATTACGACCCCACACGGCGCCAGGGCCTGGAGTCGGAGTTCAAGTGGAAACCGAACCGGGCCAGCGAGGTGGGCGCGGTGGTCAACCTGCGCAGCGCGCGCTTTACGCAAGGCCCCTTTGCGGGCCGGGCGGTGCCGATGGTTTCTGCGCAGACCTTGACGCTTAGCGCAAGCCGCAGGCTGGGCGCCCAGCACACCCTGGGCTGGATGACGCAGCTGCAGTCGTCCCAGCGCGTCGCCGGCGATCTGGGCAACACCTGTGCGGATCGAATCGCAGGCTTTGGCGTCAGCCGCGCGCGATACGCTTATGCTGAGGGTGACTGGGAGTGGGCGGTGACGATCAACAATGTCTTGGACAAGCAGTACTACAACTTTCGCACGCGTTGCAGCGCCACGGCCCGCTCGGTCTATCCGGAAGTGGGCCGAAGCTGGCTGCTGACCGGCCAGCGCGTTTTTTGAGCCATGACCCCCCAACGCATCATCTGCCTGACCGAAGAGCCCACCGAGTGGTTGTACCTGCTCGGGCAGTCGCATCGCATTGTGGGGATCTCGGGCTACACCGTGCGGCCGCGCCGGGCG
>CANHBU010000362.1 GCA_947458345.1 Comamonadaceae bacterium | reverse complement strand
CGATAGGCTAACGCCTTCGCCTGAGGCTTGTGTCGAATCAACCGGCCCCGGGCTCAAGGCGGTGGTGGTGCTGCAGCCTGCGAGCAGGACGGTCGAGGCGATCGCGGTAGTCAAGGCGAGATGGCGCAGCGTCTTCATGGGGTGTTTACCTTTCGTCAGAACGCAAGCTCTGCAAGCCGCCCATATAAGGGCGCAGCGCCTCGGGGATGGTCACTGAACCGTCGGCCTGCTGGTAGTTTTCGAGCAGGGCCACCAGGGTGCGGCCGACCGCCAGGCCCGAGCCATTGAGAGTATGCACCCATTCGTTTTTGCCCTGGGCATTCTTGAATCGAGCCTGCATACGCCGCGCCTGAAACGCCTCGCAGTTGGAGACCGAGCTGATCTCGCGGTAGGTGCCCTGCGCCGGCAGCCAGACCTCGAGGTCGTAGGTCTTGGCGGCGCCAAAGCCCATGTCGCCGGTGCACAGCAGCATGACGCGGTAGGGCAGCCCCAGGGCCTGCAAGATGGCCTCGGCATGGCCGGTCATCTCTTCGAGCGCGGCCTGGCTTTGCTCCGGGTGCACGATTTGCACCATCTCGACCTTGTCAAACTGGTGCTGGCGGATCATGCCGCGGGTATCACGGCCGTAGCTGCCGGCCTCGGAGCGAAAGCACGGCGTGTGGGCGGTGAGCTTGATCGGCAAATCGCTTGGCGCCAGCACCTGGTCGCGCACGAAGTTGGTCAGCGGCACTTCGGAAGTCGGAATGAGGTAGAGCGGTACGCTCTCGCTCTGGCCACCGCCCTGCCCGCCCTTTTGGGCAGCAAACAGGTCTTCTTCAAACTTGGGCAGCTGCCCGGTGCCGCGCAGCGACTGCTCGCTCACGATGTAGGGCACGTAGCATTCGGTGTAGCCGTGCTGCTGGGTCTGCACATCGAGCATGAAGGCGGCCAGGGCGCGGTGCAGGCGGGCCAGTTGCCCCTTCATGACGGTAAAGCGCGAGCCGGCCAGCTTGGTGCCCAGCTCAAAGTCCAGGCCAAGGGGCTCGCCCACGTCGACATGGTCGCGCGCCTCAAAGGCCAGCTGCGGCGCGCGAGCGCCGTAACCTGCGCCTGGGGCCCAGCAACGCACCTCAACGTTGCCGGCCTCGCCCGCGCCGCGCGGGACATCGGCCTGCGGCAAATTGGGCACAGCCAGCAACAGGGCCTGCAGCTCATGCTGAATCTGTTCGAGCCTTTGGGCTGACTGCTCGAGCTCGGTTTTGAAGTCGGCCACCTGGGCCATGATGGCGCTGGCGTCCTGCCCCTGCGACTTGAGCTGCCCAATTTGCTTGGACAACTGGTTGCGCTGGTTTTGCAGTTCTTCGGTGCGAATCTGCAGGCGCTTGCGCTCAGCCTCGAGCGCTTCAAAGCCCGCCACGTTTAGAAAGGGCTGGGGGCTTTTGCGGCTTTCCAGACCGACCAGGGCCGCAGCGAGGTCTTTGCGAAGCAGTTGAATGTCAAGCATCGATCGATTTTAGTGGGCCGGCCCGATGGCTTCAGGACGGGGCCGCCGGCTCTTCGAGCTTGAGGCCCTTGGGCAAAGGGAACTTGAGCGTCTCGGTGATGCCGTCCATCTTTTGCACCGAAATCGCGCCGAGGGCGCGGATGCGCTGAATCACCGCCTGCACCAAGACCTCGGGGGCCGAAGCGCCGGCGGTCAGCCCCACGCGCACCTTGCCCTCGAACCAGGCCGACTTGACGTCGGCCGGGCCATCGACCATGTAGGCCTCGGTGCCCAAGCGGTTGGCCAACTCAGCCAGTCGGTTGCTGTTGGAGCTGCTCGGGCTGCCCACCACAATCAAAATATCCACCTGCGGGCTAAGCAGCTTGACCGCGTCCTGCCGGTTTTGCGTGGCATAACAAATATCTTGCTGCTTGGGCCGGCGCACCTGCGGGAAGCGCGCCTGCACGGCCGCCGTGATCTCGGCCGCGTCATCGACGCTTAGCGTGGTTTGGGTGACCACCGCCAGGCGCTCGCTCTGGCGCGGCTGCACCCGGGCCACGTCGGCAACGTCTTCAACCAGATAGATGCCGTCGGACAACTGGCCCATGGTGCCTTCGACCTCCGGATGGCCCTTGTGGCCAATCATGATGAATTCATAGCCTTCGCGGTGCAGCTTGGCCACCTCCACATGGACCTTGGTGACCAGCGGGCAGGTGGCGTCAAAAATCCGAAAGCCGCGCGCCTGCGCCTCGTCTTGCACCGCCTTGCTCACCCCATGGGCGCTAAAGACCAAGGTGGCACCGGGCGGCACATCGCTGAGCTCTTCAATGAAGATGGCCCCGCGCGACTTGAGGTTCTGCACCACGTGGGTGTTGTGCACGATTTCATGGCGCACATAGATGGGGGCGCCAAACTTGAGCAAGGCGCGCTCGACGATGTCGATCGCACGGTCAACACCAGCGCAAAAACCGCGTGGCTCGGCCAAGATGATGTCGCGCACCGGTTGGGAGACGGGGGTATTCATAGCACTCCTATCAACTGCACCTCGAACACCACCGCCTGGCCGGCCAAGGGGTGGTTGAAGTCAAATTGCACCGCGCCATCGGCGCCCACCTGAACCACTGCGCCAGCATACTGGCCCATGCCATCGGGCGTGGGGAACTGCACCACGTCGCCTGGGGTGTAGCGCTCCAGCGGATCGCCCAATTGATCGAGCAGCTTGCGCGCCACCCACTGCACCAGATCGCTGTTGCGCGGGCCAAAGGCCTCGCCGGCAGGCAACTCAAAGCGGCAGCGGCTGCCTTCGGCCAGCCCCAGCAGACGCGCCTGAAGGGCCGGCGAGAGCTCGCCCGTGCCCAGGCTCAGCGTGGCCGGCTTGTCGGCAAAGGTGTCAATGATGGCCGGGCCCTCCCCGGCCGGACCGAGGGCAGCCAGGCGGTAGTGCAAGGTCAGAAAGGAGTCGGCCTGAACGGCGGCAGGCGTGAGGGAGGCGGTCATGGGCAGCGCGATTGTAGGCAGGCGGGGCGGGTCTGCAGCTTTGGCAGGCGGTCGGGCATGACGGGGACTTGGAAGATGCAGGCATGGCCGGTATGCTTGCTCCATGAGTATTAAAGCATTACCACCCGATGCCCGCCCGCGCGAAAAGCTGCTGGCGCGCGGTGCGGGCGCACTGAGCGACGCCGAACTGCTGGCGCTGCTGCTGCGCAGCGGTCTGCGGGGCAAAGGGGTGCTGAGCTTGGCGCAAGACGTGCTCGAT
>CANHBU010000361.1 GCA_947458345.1 Comamonadaceae bacterium | reverse complement strand
TGTTCGCAGTCATTGGCATCCTCACCGGAATGGCCCGCATGCTGCTTGCCGCCGGATTCATCTCCCGGTCCTGCGAGATCAGTCCTCAGGGGTGACCGGGGGGCCGGCCCCGAAACTTCCTTGCACGCTTAGAACAGCTGGCGCTATTGCGCCCCCCTAGCCGGCCACGCCTTTTGAAACATGGCTGCGGCCTGACCTGCGCCTCACCTGCCCAAATCCATTCGGGCAAGCGTAACTTCAGACTAGTATCCCGACCACCCGGGCGGGCTTGGCTGTAGCAAACTTGAATGCGCTAAAGGGCCGACGCTGTCTAGGAGGCTATTTCAGATGGCGCTGGAAGTAGTCGACCATTTCCTTTTGAGCGATACCGGCTTCCTTGGCGGAGTGCCTCATGGTGACCATGCCCCCCGTCTGCGCCTTGGCGAATGAACTGTGGGCGGGCGGTGGGGGATTGGGCCAATCAAAGGCGTGGGTTGCGCCATCAATCATTCGTACAGTCAATTGATTGGCGATATCAGGAAATTCTTTACCCATGCGCAGGCAATCGGTTTTTGGATCGAATTCGAAGTCGTCACTGGTTCCTGAGACGATGTGAATAGGCTTGCCAGTTGTGCCCCAGTTTTGTGGTCGTCCCGGGTTGATCCAGGAACGAATGCGTTGTTGGTCATCCATAATGTTGGCGCATGCAGGGTAGAGGGCGAAGTGGGCCGAATAAACCGATGCCTGAGGCAAAGAACCGTTCTCACGCGCCAGGCGTGCCGGCCTGATCCCCATGCCCGCCATGATCGCCACGGCCCCGCCACTGGAAAAGCCTGCCACGCCGATTTGCTTGGGGTTGAATCGCCCATCCTTGGCAAGGTAGGCCAGTGCTCCCCAGGCGTCCTGAAGTCGATCGCAAAGTACGGGTGCATTTTTGTCATTGCCGTTACGCACGCCTCGGGGTGTGTAGGAATCAACTTCCAGCGTAGCGATTCCAGCAGCATTGAGTGCTCGGGCATAGTAATCACCCACACCGACGATACCCGCGCTGCTGTGTAGAAGGACCACTGCCGCCAAAGGTTCGTTCCTGTTGGATGGAAGGCGTAACTCGCCAGGGACGCTGGCTACATCTTTGACCCGCTCGTTGCATTTCGACCCCACAACGGGAATTTCAACTCTACTGCTGGCGACTTGGCTGTGAGAGGCAGACGCTGATAGCACCACAGCCATCGCGAAAAGCAGGCGACGTGAGACCGTTTTTTGGCCTAAAGGCAGGCGGGTGATGGAGGACATAGCTCATGATAGGTCACAAGCAGAGAGTATTCTCCGTACCGGCTTACCTCTGCAGCTAAGCTGATCGGGTACACCAGCCCGCACCACCCCATAGGCTCAGAAATGGTTCAGTCCACAGCCGTCATTCAGCCAAGGTCCCAGCATAATTTTTTCACCATCACGAACCCCACAAGGCCTCCACTCAAAGTTGCAAACTGAAAACCTGGCTACAGGCGCGTTCAAACAAGTGGAGGGAGAGTGGAGTCAGGGTGGCGTTACCCTCGGGGCAGTCGACGGCGACACCCACAAACAACAAAGCCCACCGACCTTGAGAGATCAGCGGGCTCAACATTTGACCCAATTGGTCGGGGTGAGAGGATTCGAAGCTCCGGCCTCTAGGTCCCGAACGTAGCGCGCACACCCATCACGGGCCCGCGCGCCGCCTACCGCGGACAGCCGGGCTCAGCCGCCGAGCTTGTATTTTTCGGCGATCTGCCGGTTGGCCGCAGCTTCTTCCCGAAGGACGCTGGCCAGTTGCGCAGGCGTGTTGCCAACGATGTCGTAGCCCGCCTTGTTCAAGGCGTCGGCCACCTGGGGATCCTTGAGGGCTTTGGCGATTTCGGTGTGCAGCCATTGCACGATGTCCGCCGGTGTGCCCGGCGGCGCGACGATGCCGAACCAGGTGACCATGTCGAAGCCGGGCACGATTTCACGGATCGAAGGCACGTCGGGCAGCCGCGGGTTACGCGGGTGGCCGCCAAACGACAGGGCCTTGAGTTTTCCAGCCTGCGCGACCACCGTTGCGACGGTGTCCACGTGAGCGTCGATGAAGCCGCCCAGAGTGTTGGAAACAGCGTCGGCGTTCGATTTGAAGGGCACCAGCAGGAACCTGGCGCCGGTCAGCTCCTGCAGCCGCAGCAGGTTGACCTGGGTGCCGGCGCCCGAATATCCGAGCTTGACCGTCTCCGGCTTTTGGCGAGCCTCAGCAATCAGGTCCTGTAGGTTGCGGGCGGGATGCTCAGTGCGTGCCGCGATGACGGGGCCGACCTGGACCAGCGCAGTGACCGGCGCAAAGCCGTCCCAGCCGAACTCCAGGCCCTTGGTCATGAAGGGGTTGAGTGAGAGCGCACTGGCATAGGTGTAGGCCAGGGTGTAGCCGTTGGGCTGGGCCCGGGCAACGGGCGTCAGACCGAGGGCGCCATTGGCGCCGGGACGCTGCTCGATCGCGACCGAGGCGCCCGTGTTCTGGCGCACCTTCTCGAACACCACCCGCGCGGGCATGTCCAGCGCCCCACCCAGATTGCCGATCACCACGATCGGACGGGCAGGGTAGGCCTGGGCTCGGCTCAAGGCCGGGGCCATCAGGGCCGCCGCGGTGGCATGCAGCACGGTGCGACGGGCTGCGCTTGGGCTGTCTGACATGGTCTCCTCCTGTGAATTCATTGGTCGGGGGTTAGCGGATCGAGCAAGCGGTCCAGGCTTGCAGCCCCATCGATCCCGTCAATGGCCTCGATGACCTGCTGCACGCGCGAGGCGCCCAGCCTGGGCAGGGCGCGCTGCAGGAACAGGTCGTGCACGCGCTGGCGGTCCTGCTGGGGATTCTGCACGGCCGGGTATTCCTGGCTATCGAACTGGCGCAGGGCGCCGCTGCGCATGCGCACGAGCAGCTGCGTGGGTTCGGCGGCCCGGCCCAGGTTGACCTGGTCTTCCAGCTCGGGATGGGCGGTCAGCTGCACCAGCTGGCTCAGCCGCCGCACGCTCGCGTCCGCATGCGGAAGGGTGGCCACATCCTCGTAACGGAATGCCGAACCGGTGAGGGCCAGCGCAATGCCCAGGCGAAGGCTGAAATGCGTCATCTCCCGGGAATGGTCGGGCGCTGCGCCATAGACCTGGCGCAGCGCAGGGCTGCACCGGCACTCGATAGCGGTGATCTGGTCGACGTCAATCGGTTCGCGCGCCAGGCCGAGC
>CANHBU010000360.1 GCA_947458345.1 Comamonadaceae bacterium | reverse complement strand
GTAGCCCGGGCCAGAGATTGCGCGGTGCGTCAGCGGCGCGCCCAGGCTCTTGAGGCACGTTGCGTCAGTGTTGTCGAGCAGCCGCGTGGGGGCGGACACGCGGGCCCCGGCATGCGCCGGCATGACCACAATGGCGTGGCCCGCAGTGGACACTTCATCGGCCTGGTTGAGCAGCTCGATGGCCAGGGTGACAAAGCCCAGCTCCCCGATGGCGCGCGTGCTGACCACGCGCGAGACGCCGCGCAGCGCATCGCCGGCCAGGTCCATCTTCTTGTAGCGAAACTTCATGCGCCAGAGCCAGCCGGCCGCACCCACGCTGTCCTTAGCCAGCTGCACCAGCACATGCTGCTTCCAGGAGCCGTTGATCAAAATGCCAGGCAGCTTGTCGTGGCCGGTGGCAAAGGCCTGGTCGTAATGGATGCGGTGGAAGTTTTCCACAGCGGCCGACCAGCGCATGATGTGGGCGGTGGTGATCACGCCCTTGTCCACGGTGGCCAGCACCTGGCCGGCGGCCAGGGTGTCGAATGCGAGGGCGGCGGCGTTCATGCCTTCACCTCCAGATCAGAGTTTGGCGGTTGATCAGCAGCAGCTCACCGGCCTCGGTACGAAACTCGGTCTCGATATCCACCAGCAGCATCTGTCCGCTCTTGCCTTCCTTGAGCAGCACGTTGGCGTAGCGGGCCTGCGCCGTACACAGCTCGCCCACGGCCAGGCAGCGGAAGAATTCGATCTCGTTGCCGCCGTTGAGCAGGCGCTTGAACGGTGAGGCAATCGGCTCTAGGCCGAAGAAGACGCCGTCGTTGCCGTAGGTGCCGTCGGCGTTGGGGTCCTGCTGCACCGAGGCCAAGTTGTCCGGGCTGCCTGCCGGTGGGCGAAACGCGTGCACCGGGTAGAGCACCGGCGCCACCACCCGGCCGTAGCGCGTGCCGGCAGCATGGCCTGGGTCGTGATGCAGCGGATCGGCATCCATGGTGGCCTGCACAAAGCGGCGCAAGGTGTCAGCTTCCAGCGGGGCATGCGCCCGCTTGACGGGCCCCTTCATGCCCACGTAACGGGCGAAGTCGGCTTGCGTGGCCATGGGCTCAGGCCGCCTGGGCCGCGGCGCGTCGGTAGCTGTCAAGGTGACCGCCGCGCATGACCTTGCCCGGCAGCGGGTGGCCCACAATGGTCTCGGCCTCGCGGGCCACCTCGAGCAGTCGCTCTAGGTCCACGCCAGTTTCGACGCCAATTTCCTGGCACAAGTGAACCAGGTCCTCGGTTGCGATATTGCCCGGTGCATCCTTGAAGCCAGCGTACGGGCAGCCGCCCAGGCCGGCGACGGCCGAGTCGAAGTCGTCGACACCCAGCTCCATGGCCGCCAGTGCATTGGCCAGACCCAGGCCTCGGGTGTCATGCAGGTGCAGGTTGATGCGCTGGTCCGGCCATTTGTCGCGGATCTTGCCGACCATGCGGCGGATGCTCACGGGCG
Source organism: Comamonadaceae bacterium (assembly GCA_947458345.1). GTDB lineage: Bacteria > Pseudomonadota > Gammaproteobacteria > Burkholderiales > Burkholderiaceae_C > Polaromonas. The sequence continues at coordinate 1,758 of CANHBU010000360.1, read as the reverse complement.
TGGCCCAGCCCATCGTGTCGGCCAGCTGGATCAGCTCGATGGACAGGCCATGGTCTGCGGCCATCTGCATCAGGCGCTGCACCAGGCCCACCACATGGTCGGGGTCGATGTCGCCCTGGTAGTTGCAACCGAAGGCTGCCATCACGCTGACCTCTTTGGCCCGGACGTTAAAGCGCTCGAAGCCTTCGATGCGCTTTTCAGTCTCCAGCAGCGTCTCTTCGATGCTGCGATTGGTGTTCTTACGCGAAAAGGCCTCGCTGGCGGTGATGCTCAGGCTGCCATGCACATCGAGCTTTTGGGTCATCACCGCACGCTGCAGGCCCTGGGTGTTAAGGTAGACACAGGTGTACTCGGTGCCCGGGTGACGCTTGAACCCGGCCACCACCTCCTCGGCGTCGGCCATCTGGGGCACCCACTTGGGACTGACAAAGGAGGTCACCTCAATCTCGGGGAAGTGACACTCGGAGAGCATGTCCACCAGCCGGATCTTTTCGGCGGTGGGCACGGGGTTCTTCTCGATCTGCATGCCCTCGCGGGGGCCGAGTTCATGCAAGGTGATGCGTTTGGGTACGCTCATGCTCGGGCTTTCTTGAAAAACGGTTCAGCGCTCGAGTCCGTAGAAGGACAGCACCTGGTTGACGCGCTCGCGCTGGGGTTGCTCATTCATCCAGCCGTGCCGGCTCTGGGACAGACCGGTAGAGCGGCGCAGACTGACCTGCAGCTCGGCCATCTTCAGGGTGACAGCGATGCCGTCCATGATGGGGGCACCGTCGACCTCGGTAATGCCATGGGTGGCCAGCAAGATGTTGAGCGGCATCTCACCGGGCACGATCACATCGGCGCCCTGGGCAAGCAACTGCCGAGCCGAGACCTTGAAGCGCTCGATCAGCTCGGCCGGTTGGTCCCAGGCTTTGCCCACGTCATGGAATGTAAAGCCCACCGGCCGCACGCCCGCACAGCGCGAAGCCAGGCCGTACAGACCGATCTGCTCTTGGTACAGGGGCACCATGCGGTCGATGAAAACCAGCAGGCCAAAGCGGTGACCGAGCTGGCAGGCCATGTGGAAAGACGATTCGCCATAGCCGACGACCGGCATGTCCAGCAAGCTTCGGATCTCGCGGATGAAGGGGTTGGGCAAGGTGCACATGGCGTAGGCATCAAAGCCTTCGTCCTGCGCTTTGAGGCCCTGGGTGATCCACTGCGAGGCGTGCAGCGCGTACAGCGAGGAATAGCCGATGTCCGTACCCGGATAGTTGGTCGGGTAGGTACCCGGCCGCACGCCGTGCAGGACGACCTCGGTACCGGGCTGGACGACTTTGCGGATGTGCTGCTCGATCGCCAGCCGGTAGGCCGGCAGCACATCGAGTTCGGTGAAGCTTTGGTGCCAGATTTTCATAAAAGCCAGACAAGGCAGGGCGAGGTGGCTCGCCCTGGTTTTGAAAAACGCTCAAATCAATCGATGCGGATCTTAGAGTCGCGAATGGTTTTGCCCCAGCGCTCAAATTCCACATCCAGTGTCCGTGCGAAGTCCTGCGCCGAGCCCGTGACCACGTTCAGGCCGTTCTTGCGCATGGTCTCCTGCACCTTGGGGTCGGTCAGGGCCTCGTTCATGGCCTTGTTAAACGCATTGACCAAATCGGCGGGCATCTTGGCCGGGCCCAACACACCCAGCCACAGCCGTCCGTCCAAGGGCACGCCCTGCTCGGCCAGCGTGGGAAGGTCGGTTGCCCACGGCACCCGCTGCGGTGAGCCCACTCC
>CANHBU010000359.1 GCA_947458345.1 Comamonadaceae bacterium | reverse complement strand
GCCAGATCGCCGTGTGCGGCAGCCTTGGGGGTCTCAAAAACCGCTTTGGCACCGGCCCCGGGCAGGCGCTTTTCGACTTCAGCGGCCAGAGCCGCCAGCAATTGTTGTTTGACGGCAATCATGCGCAGATTTTAAGTCCCTGCTCTGCAGGCAGGCCGCGCCGGCGTGCATCGGGGCGGCGGGCAAGGCTCAACTGCCGCCTGCAGAGCGAGCCCGCCAGAAATCGGGCTGGGCGTAGTGGTGCTTGAGAAAGTCGATCCACAGGCGCAGACGCAGGGGCAGATGTTTGCGCTGTGGAAAGACGGCGTAGATGCCATTGGGCGGCGCTGCGAAATCGTGTAAGACCTCGACCAAGGCGCCTGTGGCGATCTGTGCCTCCACCTCCCAGGTGCTGCGCCAGGCAATGCCGTAGCCAGCCAAGCACCAATCGTGCAGCACCTGGCCGTCAGAGCAGTCCAGCGGCCCATTGAGCCTGACATGCTGGACCTCGCCCTGGACACTGAAAGCCCAGCCCCGGGTCTGCGAGGCGTCGCTGGAGAGCACCAGACAGTCGTGTCGCACCAGATCGGCCGGCGCAGCCGGCACGCCCCGGCGCTGCAGGTAAGCGGGCGTGGCCACGCACAAGCGGCGGTTGTCGGCCAGGCGCACGCTCACCAGCGACGAGTCGGGCAGGTCCCCGACGCGCACCGCGCAATCGAAACCCTCACCGGCCAGATCGACCACCCGATCACTCAGATTGAGCGAAATCGTCACATCGATGTGCTGCTGACGAAACCGCGCCACCAGGGGCGCAACATGCCGCCGGCCAAAACCGGCCGGGGCGGTGATACGCAGATGGCCGCTGGCCTTGACGCCCCCGGCCGAGACGCTGGCCTCGGCGTTGGAAAAATCAGCGAGCAGGCGCTGGCAATCTTCCAAAAAGGCACTGCCCTCATGCGTCAGACTGATGCGCCGGGTGGTGCGCAGCAGCAGCTTGACGCCCAGGCGGCCCTCAAGCGCATCAAGGCGCCGCCCGATGATGGCCGGGGCCACCCCTTCGGCCAAAGCCGCAGCCGTCAGGCTGCCCTTGACGGCCACGGCCACGAACGATTCGATTTGCTTGAGTTTGTCCATGATCCAGGGCAGGGCTCACACCTGTGGCTCGGTCTCAACCGGCAGGCGCGAACGCGGGCCCGGCAGGCGAGTGCTGGCAATTCCACAGACGGCAATCAGGCCCATGCCCAGCCAGGCCCAGGCATTGGGCGCATGCGAAAAAACCAACCAGCCGCACAGCGTGGCGAAAGCCAACTGGAAATACAGAAAAGGCGACAGCGTGGCGGGCCCGGCCAGACCATAGGCCAGGATCATCATGTAATGCCCTACCGTGCTGAACAGGCTGAGCAGCAGCAGCAAGGCCCAGATCTCCCAGCTTGGCGGCCACTGCCAGCCCCAGGGTATGGCCAGACTAACCAGGAGCATCGAAAACAGGCCCGAATAAAAATGCATGGTGCCAGCCTCGACATCGGGAGCCAGATGGGCGGTGAGCAGCTGATAAGCCACATTGAGCACGATCAGCAGCACCGGAAACAAGGTGGCCCAGGCCAGGGTGTTATAGCCGGGCTGAACCACCATCAGGGCGCCGGCCAGCGCGCCGGCCAAGAGCAGCCACAGCGGCCAAGACACATGCTCCTTGAGCGCCTTGGCCGAAACCAGCGCCAAGGCCATGGGCGTGAGCATCATGATGGCCGAAAACTCGGCCACCGCCATCAGACTGAGGCTGACATAGGCCAGGCCGCTGGAGATGGTCATCAGCGCGCCCCGCAGAAAAACCAGGCCGGGCTTCTTGAGATGCCAGATCGCCCGCCCGCGCGAGGGCATGAGCATGCCCGCCGAGATCAGGGTCTGAAACACATAACGCATCCACAGCGTCGTCACGATCGGCACGAAGACGCTGACATATTTCACCGTGGTGTCCAGCGCGGCAAAAAACGCCATGGCCAGGATGAAAAAGACAATGCCGCGCTGAGTCTCAGACCAATGTTTCACGCCCGGCAGTCTAGCCCACGCCCGGCTGCGAGCCTGTCACAGGCGCGCAAGCGAGCGCAGGACCTCGGCCGTGGTGGTGGGCAGACCAAAGAACTCCAGATAGGCCGGGATCTGCTCGAACAGCATGTCCGAGCCGATCTGCACCTTGCAACCGCGCGCGGCCGCTGCACTGAGAAAGGCCGTCATCTCGGTGCGCATGACAACCTCACCCACAAAGGTGGCTGGGTCCAGGCGCGAAACATCGAGCGGCAGCCGATCGCCCTCGTTCATACCCAGGGGCGTGGCATTGACGACCAGATCAAAGCCTGTCGGGTCGGTGCTGCCCGTGTGCACTTCGAGCGCCGGGTGGTGCCTCTTCAAGCGCTCGGCCAGAGCATCGGCGCAAGCGCTCTTCAAATCGAACAGGCCCAAGTGCGCGACGCCGGCGGCGGCCAGCGACGCAGCAATCGCCGAGCCAACGCCACCGGCACCGACCACCAGCGCACGCGCGCCCTGCAACTGCAAGCCCTTGCGCCGCACGCCGCGCACAAAGCCTTCGCCGTCAAACATATCACCTTGCAGCTGACCGCCCGGGCCGAGCCGCACCGCATTGCAAGCCCCAGCGATGGCCGCCGCCGGCAGCAACTCGTCGACCAACTCGACCGTGCTGACCTTGTGCGGCATGGTGATCAGGGCACCGGCGATATTGCCTAGGCGAAACAGCGAGCGCAACAAGGCCTCGTAGTGATCGGCCTGGCAAGACATGGGCACCACCAGCGCGTTGATGGCCTGCGCATCGAAGTAGGGGTTGTAGATCAGCGGCGCCTTGAACGAGTGCGTCGGATAGCCGATGTGCGCAATGATGGCCGTGTGGCCGTTGATGAGCATGGACAGGGTGCTTATTGAGCGCCGCGCAAATGCGCGGCAGCTGCCCGCAGCGCGAGCAGGTAGCTGTCAACACCAAAGCCGGCGATCTGCCCCTTGGCAATCTCGGCAATAACCGAATGGTGGCGAAAGGCCTCACGGGCGTGGATGTTGGACATGTGCACCTCGAAAATGGGGCACTTGAGGATGGCCAGCGCATCGCGGATGCCGTAGCTGTAATGCGTCCAGGCGCCGGCATTGATGAGCACGGCCTGCGTGCCATCGGTGTGGGCGGCGTGAATGCGTTCGCACATCGCGCCCTCAAAATTGGTCTGGAAGTTCTCGACCCGCGCGCCCAGCTC
>CANHBU010000358.1 GCA_947458345.1 Comamonadaceae bacterium | reverse complement strand
CTGGGCCGATGGACCGCTGGGTCGGCCTTGAGTGGATCGGGCTTTCCCGGGCTCAAGGCCTTGCCCTGCCCAGAATTGGCTGCCTTGACCTGCCCCCACCAGCCGCCGACTTGAGGTTGACGAGGGATTGAAATTTGCGAATGAGCGTCTCTAGAACACTGCTCTAGAAAACCCAAGACCCGTGCGAAGCAAACCCTACATGGCGTTGAATTGAAGCGGCGCTGAAGAGGACCTCAAGAACCACTCGGGACAATTGCAAGGGCTCAAGAAGCCTCGACGTGGGCGACGCACACAAAAACTCAAGCTTGGGATTTGACTTGATTGCTACGAACAATTTCTGAGAGCGCCAAACTGCAACTGATCCACCTTGACCCAGCCGATGATCTGGTTGAGATCTACATCATCACCGGCTAGCTTGAGTTTGACGAACTGACCTCGTTTTTCAACGCCGAGGTAAGGGCGGCGGTCATTGGCCAAAGAAGTAGTTAACTCCTTGCCGCGGTGGTCCGCATACACATAAAGGGTCACCGTCGGCGCTCCCTTGCCAGGAACGAACCGGCCGCCAGGTATATCTTTAGCCCAGACACAGGCTAGAGTGTTGCCGCCTTCTTTCCAGTCCGGCATCGCCGCCTGTGCCCCAAAAGCGCAGGCAAAGGCAACTGGAAACAGGGCGATGCGTAGCATATTGCGAGCGAATCTAACACATTCATCTCGGGTTTGTGCAGCCTAGGTCGCCCAGGATCGCAGTATCGGTGTGCTCAAGGACCCGAGTTGAGCTGGTAGCGAAATCGGTCTCCGCGTGCCACGAATTCGTTGTACATGAGCGGAGTGTCTTGACCGTCGTAGGACGTGATGTGAATGCGCAGCAAAGCGGCGCCCACGCTTGTGTGAAGTTCCTTGGCCACCGCGTCTGAAGCATTGATGGCTTCGAAGTCGATGTGCGAGCGCACCACGCGATACCCTAGGCGTTGGCGCAAGACAGTGAGCAAATCGTTGACACCCAGGTCCTCGCGGTGCATGGCTTGAAGTAGACCCTGGCTGCCATAACACAGCTGGAAGGCATGCACTTCGCCATCGACCAGCCGAGTGATGGAGAGCCTGCTCACCGACCCGCCCACCGGCAAGCGCAGAGCCGTTGCGACGCTAGGGTCTGCCTTGATGCGTTTGATGGTCGATACGATGCCTGTAGCCACATGCCCACGGCGACGCATAGTCTCGTAAAAGCCCGACAGTGGACCCATCTCCGACGGATGCCGCGACGTGCGGCGAACGAAGCTGCCCTTGCCATTGACTTTCTCGATCATCTCCATCGCCTGCAGCTCCGAAAGCGCCTGACGGATGGTGACACGGCTCACACCGAACCGCCTCTCGAGCGCCTCCTCCGAAGGCAGCTTATCGCCGGGCGCCAAACTGCCATCGACAATGCCAGCCTTCAACGCGTCGCGTACCTGAGCAAAAAGCGGGATTGCTGATTCGACCTTGGCCATAACGCGTCAGTCTAACGGGGCGCCATCTCCGGCACAGGCCTGTTGCTTGGCTGCATAGGGGTCAAATTCTCCAGGCAGGCCGTTTCCTGCAGCATAGGCTGGACCTTGGCCTTGTCCTCAGCGGCCAACGAGGCCCACTCGCGCTGCAACCATACGAGGCATTTGTGCTTGTAGCTTTCAGCTTTGCCCTTCCAAACCAATTCATCAATCACGACCTCGAAGAACTCAGCGCCAGTTTCAACCGCGTGATGATGGGCGCGCAGCAAGGGCAAGTAGAAGCGACCAGCCAGCACCAACATCTCACGCACGCTGCCACCCCAGATAGACTGAGGCGCCCAGTCGCCGTCTACACCCGAGGCATCGTCAAGTGACTGAGTCCATTGAAAGGTGCGGGGCGCATGAGTGCGCATGATGGAACTGGCTGACGGGTCCAGGGCGCACTGGCACAACTGAGCGTAGAGCCCAAAATCGGCCAGGGAAGGCCGCCCGCCAAATAGATAGGCGGTGCGATCAAGCATGGACTCGAGAACCTTCAGCGTGGCGAGATAGAACGATCCCAGCAACTGATGCCCATCGTCGGTGCTCACCATCGCCTCACGCTTAGAGGTCTGGCGCAGTGTGAATTTGGCCACCAAGGCCTCCAGTTCGGGACGAGCCATGGCTCCGAGCCAGCCTGAAAGCTGCCGCGTTGCGCAAAAGGTCCGGTCAAACTCGGACCCCCAGCGCATGTCAAACATGGCCGCGACCAAAAGTTCATCGGACATGTCTTCGATCAGGTGGCTGAGGAAGGCGGCGGCCGGGTCATCCGGCAGCACCGAGCGTTGACCCGGATGACGCCTCTCAAGATCGTAGATCAGCGGCGTGCTGTCGGCGTGGTAACTGCCATCGGGATATTGCAGCACGGGGATCATGCCCTTGCCGGCCTGTCTCAATTCACCCTGGCTGCCAAGGTAGCCACTGGGGACGATCCACAGGTGCGCAAGTCGGCGGTAGCGCAGCAAGGCTCGCATTTTCAGCGAGTAGGGCGAACCTGGACCACCCAGCAGGCGGTAGGTCAGAGGCTGGAGTAGATCGGTTTTCATCGGTTGTTCTTCGCGCGTCGACAGCCAAAAGATCGACAAGCTGTATTTACCTATGATAATAGCTTGACCTATACTTTGCTGGACTTCTTCACCATCGACCTCGCAAGATGCCCGAAGCCATCGCCTCGCCTGTTAGCGCATTGATGCGCCCTCGCTCGATCGCGGTGATCGGGGCATCGACGCAGCCCCACAAACCCGGCGGCATGCCTGTGCGCCTGCTGCTTGAGCACGGCTATCAAGGCTTGGTTGTCCCCGTTCACCCCAGTGCGAGCGAGATCCAGGGTTTACCGGCCGTTGCATCGCTGCGTGAGGCTTCGCAGGCGATCGATATGGCCATCGTCTGCGTACCGCAACCCGCAGTGCGACAGGCGATCTCCGACTGCATAGCGTGCGGCGTCAAGGCGGCGGTGCTCTTCACCGGTGGATTCGCTGAGGCCGGCGACCAAGGCCTGGCCGAGCAACAAGAGATTGTTCGGCTGGCCACTCATGGGGGAATGGCTTTGCTAGGGCCCAACTGCCTGGGCGCGATCAACCTGCGCGATCGCATGTTCGCCACCTTTTCTCCGGCCACGCTCAGGGGCATGCCTCCGCTCGGAGGTATCGGGCTGGTCAGCCAGAGCGGCGCCTTCGGGGCATACGCCTACGTTCTGGCTCGCCGCCACCGGCTGGG
>CANHBU010000357.1 GCA_947458345.1 Comamonadaceae bacterium | reverse complement strand
GTGGGCCATTGAGTCCGGCAGCCTGAGAAAGCCAAACCGGTGAACTCAGGCGCGCTCAGGCGGCGACCGCCTCGCCCCAAAAGTGGTACGAAAAAATCCGCGGGCCCGGGATGTACCGCGACTGCACCTGGGGCTTGAAACCCGCCGCCTCCAACAGGGCAGGAATATCCCGGTTCAAATGGCAGCCGCCTGCGATCTTCATTCAGTAGGGCTGCAGGCGAGTTTGCCAGCGCAACACGCCTTCGTCGGGCGCGCGTCCATGCTCTGAAAACAGCAGCTTGCCACCCGGGACCAGGGCGCGCCGAAGCTCCCTCAGGGCGGCCAGCGGATCGGCAATGGAGCACAGGGTGTAGGTGCTGACCACGGTGTCAAAGCTCGCGTCAGCCACCGGCAGACTTTGGGCCGAAACGCCCACCAGTTCGACCGGGATGCCGGCGGCCAGGCTGCGCTTGAGCGCGAGCTTGTGCATTTGCAAGGCTGGGTCGACCCCCACGATGGACTTGACCCGAGCCCGATCGTAGAAGGGCAAATTAAGGCCCGTGCCCATGCCAATTTCCAGCACCCGCCCGCAGGCCTGCGGGATCACCTTCTCGCGTTGGTGCTGTATTGGGCCCATGCTGCAGGCCAAGTCCAACAGATGGGGCAAGACGGCTCGTTCATACCACGACATGCGCTCTCCTCAGGCAAGGGCTTAAAAGCACCGTTCCATCAAGGCGCCTGGGCTCCACCTTGCTGAAAATGAAGATCACACCTGCCACCTTTAGGGGATGTCTGCAAAGGTTCATTCCCATCACTGCAAGCGAAGTGAAGCGATCTCCCTTCATTGCGGGGAACGGTCTTTAGCCGCGGGACGCTTGCGCCGTGGCGGGACGTGGCCATCGCAATGACCCGAAGCGACCGATGCAGGCCTGCGTCAGCGCGCCAGCCAGCGACGCGCCAACTCCACCCAGTACGTGGCACCCAGGGGAATAAGGTCGTCGTTGAAGTCGTAACTCGGGTTGTGCAAGGTGCAGGGGCCGCCGCCATGCCCGATTTCGCGGTGCAGGCCGTCGCCGTTACCAATGAAGCAGTAGGCGCCGGGCTTGGCCTGCAGCATGTAGGCAAAGTCCTCGGCGCCCATGGTCGGCTCCTGTGCCACGACCTGCTCGGGCCCGACGATGGACTGCATGACGGTGCGCGCAAAGTCAGCCTCGGCGCTGGTGTTGACGGTGGGCGGGTAATTGCGCACAAATTCGAACTGGCACTGGGCACCGAAGGCCGCCGCCGTGTGCTGGGCAATCTCACCCATGCGCTGCTCGACCAGATCGAGCACCGGGGTGGTGAAGGTGCGCACCGTGCCCTGGATTTCGCAGACATCGGGGATCACATTGGTCGCTTCACCGGTGTGGATCATGGTCACAGAAATAACCGCCGTGTCGACCGGCTTTTTGTTGCGCGTGACGATGGTCTGGAAGGCCTGCACCATCTGGCAGGCCACCGGCACCGGATCAATGCCGGTGTGCGGCAAGGCCGCATGGCCGCCTTTGCCGCGGATGGTGATCTTGAATTCATTGCTGGAGGCCATGACCGGCCCGGTGCTGACGGCAAAACGGCCCACTGGCATGCCTGGCCAGTTGTGCATGCCAAACACCACCTCCATGGGAAAACGCTCGAACAGGCCGTCCTTGATCATCTCGCGGGCGCCGCCGCCGCCCTCCTCGGCCGGCTGAAAAATCAGGTAGACGGTGCCGTCAAAATCGCGGTGAGCCGCAAGATGCTGGGCCGCTGCCAGGAGCATGGCGGTGTGCCCGTCATGTCCGCAGGCGTGCATCTTGCCCTTGTGCTGGCTGGCGTGGGCGAAGGTGTTGAATTCCTGCATGGGCAGCGCGTCCATGTCGGCGCGCAAACCGATGCCGCGCCCGCAGGCGCCGCCGTCGCGCCCGGCAATGATGCCCACGACGCCGGTGGTTCCCATGCCGCGATGGATCGGGATGCCCCAGCGCTCGAGTTGGCCGGCCACTAAATCGGCCGTGCGCACCTCCTCAAAGCACAGTTCGGGATGGGCGTGGATTTCGCGGCGCAAGGCGGCAATCCCGGCGGCCTGGCCAACGATGGAATCGATGAGCTTCATGGTCTGAACACCTTCACGATCAATACAAGGCCTCCAATATAGCCGACCGCACGGGGCTGAATCGGGGCTGCTCCGGGAGCGCTGATGCGCTTGATTGGCGCGGCAACCTTAGCGCATGGGGCACAATCGCCCCATGCGCATCCTCCACACCATGCTGCGAGTGGGCAACCTGCAGCGATCCATCGATTTTTACACCCAGGTCCTTGGCATGAAACTGCTGCGCACCTCGGAGAACCCGCAATACAAATACAGCCTGGCCTTTCTGGGCTACGGCAGCAACCCGGAGCACGCCGAACTGGAGTTGACCTACAACTGGGGGGTCGAACAGTACGAGATGGGCACCGCCTACGGCCATATTGCGCTGGCCGTGCCCGACGCTCAAGCCGCCTGCACCGCCATCAAGGCCGCTGGCGGCAACGTCACGCGCGAGGCCGGGCCGGTCAAGGGTGGCACCACAGTGATCGCCTTTGTCACTGACCCCGATGGCTACAAAATCGAGTTGATCGAGCGCCACTAAAGCGCTGGCCTGGCTTTGGGCACCGGGCCCCGACGCGCTACAGTTGGGCCATGTCCGACTCGACAGCACCGCGGCCCGCACCCCTGCGCGACGTGCAGGCCATGCTCGAGGCCACCCGCAGGCAATGGGGTGGACGGCGCGATCTGTGGGTGTTCGCTTACGCCTCGCTGATCTGGCGGCCCGAATTCGACTTTGCCGAGCAGCGCTGGGCGCAAGTGCACGGCTACCACCGTTCGCTCAAGATGTGGAGCCGCATCAACCGCGGCACGCCCGAATGTCCCGGCCTGGTGTTTGCGTTGCTACAAGGCGGCAGCTGCAAGGGTGTGGCCTACCGCATCGACAGGCGCCATGCCGACCAGGCGCTCGAGCGGCTGTGGCTGCGCGAGATGCCCACCGGGGTCTATGATCCGCGCTGGCTGCCCTGCCGCACCGAGCGGGGCAAGGTGCAGGCGCTGGCCTTTACGCTCTCGCGGCGCAGCCCCAACTACACCGGCGAGCTCAGCGCCGAGCAGTTGCACCATATCTTCAAGAGCGCCCGCGGACGCTACGGCAGCACGCTCGACTATGCCCAGCAGACCTGGCACTGCCTGAGCAACGCGGGCATCCACGACGCGCAC
>CANHBU010000356.1 GCA_947458345.1 Comamonadaceae bacterium | reverse complement strand
TGACGTGACCGTGCGCGGCGCCTGTCCGCATGACTGCCCCGACACCTGTGCCTTGCTGACCACCGTGCGCGAAGGCCGCGTCGTGCAGGTACAGGGCAATCCTGAACACAGCCACACCGCCGGCGTGCTGTGCACCAAGGTCTCGCGCTATGCCGAGCGCACCTACCACAGCGAACGGGTGCTGCAACCGCTCAAACGCAGCGGGCCCAAGGGCAGCGGTCAATTTGAGCCCATCGGCTGGGACCAGGCACTTGGCGAGATCGCCGCGCGGCTGCAAGCCATTGCCGCGCGCGACCCCCAGGCCATCTTGCCCTACAGCTACGCCGGCACCATGGGCTTGGTGCAGGGCGAATCGATCGCCGCCCGGCTGTTTAACCGGCTTGGCGCCTCCCTGCTCGATCGCACCATCTGCGCATCGGCCGGCGCCGAAGGCCTGACCCAAACCCTGGGCGACAAGGTGGGCATGAAGGTCGAGCACTTTTCCCAAAGCCGGCTGATCCTGATCTGGGGCAGCAACTCCGTGGGCAGCAACCTGCACTTTTGGCGCCTGGCCCAGCAGGCCAAGCGCCAGGGCGCCAAGCTTGTGTGCATCGATCCCAGGCGCAGCGAGACGGCTGACAAATGCCACACCCACCTGGCCCTGCTGCCCGGCACCGACGCCGCGCTGGCCCTGGCGCTCATGCACGAGTTGATCGCAAACGACTGGCTCGACCACGACTACATCGACCGTTACACCCTGGGCTGGCCTGGCCTTCGCGAGCGGGCCCTGCAATGGCCGGCTGAGCGCGCCGCGCAGGTTTGCGGCTTGAAAGCGCAACAGATTCGCGAGCTGGCCCGCGACTACGGCACGCTGGCACCGGCGGCCATCCGGCTCAACTACGGCATGCAGCGCGTTCGCGGTGGCGGCAACGCAACCCGGGCCGTGGCCTGCCTGCCGGCGCTGGTGGGCGCCTGGCGACACCCTGGCGGGGGTTTGCTGATGTCGAGCTCCGGCCACTTCCCGGTGCAGCACGCACAGCTGCAGCGGCCCGATTTGCGGCGCTCGCCCAGCCGGGTGATCAATATGAGCACCATTGGCGACGACCTGCTGCGCCCGAGCAGCGCCGACTTTGGCCCGCGCATCGAGGCGCTGATCGTCTACAACAGCAATCCAGTAGCGGTGGCACCGGAGTCGGGCAAGGTGGCGCGCGGCTTTGCGCGCGAAGACCTGCTGACCGTGGTGCTCGAGCATTTCATGACAGACACGGCCGACCATGCCGACTATGTGCTGCCAGCGACCACCCAGCTCGAGCATTGGGACATCCATGCCAGCTACGGCCACACCGATGTGCTGCTCAACCGTCCGGCTATCGCGCCAATGGGACAGGCCCGCAGCAACAGCGAGATCTTTCGCCGGCTCGCCCAAAGCCTTGGCTTTGACGAGCCCTGCTTTGCCGAAGACGATCTCGCGCTGTGCCGCGCCGCCTTTGGCCCCTGGGTCGATTTTCAGACCTTGCTCGAGCAAGGTTACGCGCGCTTGCAACTGCCCGACGCGCCTTTCGCCCAAGGCCATTTCCCCACCGCCAGCGGCAAGTGCGAATTTTTCAGCCAGCGCCTGGCCCAGCGCGGGCAAGATGGACTGCCCGATCATGTGCCCAATGCCGAAATCGCAGACGCTTCCTCGCGCTACCGGCTGGCCATGATTTCACCGCCAGCGCGCAATTTCTTGAACTCGACCTTCGTCAATGTCAAGAGCTTGCGCGACCTCGAAACCGAGCCCGTCCTCGAAATTCATCCCGAGGACGCGGCCAGTCGGCAGATCGCCGACGGCGCCACCGTGCGCGTCTACAACGATCGGGGCAGCTACCACTGCAAGGCCCACATCAGCGATCGCGCCCGCCCCGGCCTGGTGGTCGGCCTGGGGATCTGGTGGCGCAAAATGGGCTTGCGTGGCACCAACGTCAACGAGCTGACCAGCCAGCGTCTGACCGATCTGGGCCGGGCCCCGACCTTCTACGACTGCTTGGTGGAAGTCGAGGCAGCTGGCGCATGAGGCCTGCGTTGCGGTGGGTGGCTGTGTGCTTGCTGCTGCCGCTGCTGGCAGGCTGCGCCACCCTGGGCTATTACTGGCAGTCGGTCAGCGGGCACCTGAGCCTGATGCAGGCGGCGCGGCCCATCGAGCAGTGGCTAGAAGGCACCCGCGCCTCAGAGCCCCTGAAGGACAAGCTGCGCCTGGCAGGCCGCATCCGGGCCTTCGCGGCGCAGCAGTTGCATCTGCCCGACAACGCCAGTTACCAGAGCTACGCTGATTTGGGCCGCCCGGCCGTGGTGTGGAACGTGGTGGCAGCGCCCGAGTGGTCGCTTGAGCCCAAGCAATGGTGTTTTCTGGTGGCCGGATGCGTCAGCTACAAAGGCTATTTCGACGAAGCGGCGGCCCGGCTCGAGGCCCAGCGGGTCGCGGCGCTAGGCCTGGAAACCACGGTCCAACCCGTGCCCGCCTATTCCACACTAGGCTGGCTGAACTGGGCCGGAGGCGATCCGCTTTTGAACACCTTTATTGGCTACCCGGAGGGCGAGTTGGCCCGGCTGATTTTTCACGAGCTCGCGCATCAGGTGGTCTACGTGGCCGGTGACACCACGTTCAACGAGTCGTTTGCCACGGCCGTCGAGCGCCTGGGCGCGCAACTGTGGCTCGAGCAGGCCAGCGCCGCCGCGCGAGAAGAGTACGCCGTCTTCGATGCTCGGCGCCGGCAGTGGCGCGAGCTGGCCCTCAGTCTGCGGCGCGAGCTGATGGCGCTGTACGCCAGCGCGGGGCCGCCGGGGCTTGACCAGCGCCAGGCCAAACAAGATTTGATGCAAGGCTTTGCCCGGCAATACGCCAGACTGCGCAGCAGCTGGGGCGACTGGCCCGGCTACGACCGATGGGTGGCCCGGATGAACAATGCATCGCTGGCCGTACTGGGCGAGTACGAAGACCTGGCGCCAGCTTTTGAGCGCCTGTATCGGCGCCAGGGCAGCTGGCCGGCTTTTTACGAGGAGGTGCGCCGCCTGGCCAAGCTGCCCCGGCCACAGCGCCACCAGCAACTGCACCAACTGCTGGGGCCCTAAGAGCGCCGGCCGCCCAGCCTTCCAGAGCGAGGCAAAATGCCGGGTTTTGCCCCTCTCACTTGCACACCAAGGCCCTGCCATGGCTCAGATCCTGATTGAACGACCCCACCAGATGGGCCTGGAGCAGGCCCGGCGCATCGCCCAGCAATGGATGGACGACGCAC
>CANHBU010000355.1 GCA_947458345.1 Comamonadaceae bacterium | reverse complement strand
TGTGGGGAAGGTGTTGGTGCGGCGCATGCGCGTCGTGATGAAGCGCTCGTAGTGGCCCAGATCGAGGTCGGTTTCCGCACCGTCTTCGGTGACGAAAAACTCGCCGTGCTGGAACGGCGACATCGTCCCCGGATCGACGTTGATGTAGGGATCGAGCTTGATCAGAGTGACTTTGAGGCCTCGCGATTCAAGAATCGCAGCAAGGGAGGCTGAGGCGATTCCCTTGCCCAGGGAGGACACCACACCGCCGGTGACGAAGACAAATTTGGTCATGTCAGGAAGGAACCGCAAGTTCCTTGAGGTGGTAACGGTCGATTATAGGCAGACCCTGCAGCGGTCTGCGATCTTGGGGCTCGGCCAGCCGGTTGGCTGCCCCTGTGTCAGCGCCATCCGGTACAGTGGCGCCATGCAAGACACGCCGATTTCATCGTCGCCGCTGGCTGGCCGTCACCTGGTGCTGGGCCTGTCGGGCGGCATCGCCTGCTACAAGGCGGCCGAACTGTGTCGCGCCCTGGTCAAGGCCGGCGCCACGGTCCAGGTGGTCATGACTGACGCCGCCGCGCAGTTCATCACGCCCGTGACGATGCAGGCCCTCAGCGGCCGGCCGGTCTACAGCAACCAGTGGGACGCGCGCGAGGGCAACAACATGGCCCACATCAACCTGTCGCGCCAGGCCGATGCGATTGTGGTCGCGCCGGCCAGTGCGGACTTTATGGCCAAGCTGATCCATGGCGGTGCCGATGACTTGCTTGGCCTGATGTGCCTGGCCCGCCCACTCGAGCGCGTGCCGCTGATTTTGGCGCCGGCGATGAACCGCGAGATGTATGCCCATCCGGCCACGCAGCGCAATATCGCGCAGCTGCGCGCCGACGGCAGCCATGTGCTGGGCGTGGGCGCGGGCGAGCAGGCCTGCGGTGAGGTGGGCGACGGCAGAATGCTCGAGCCTCAAGAGCTGCTCGAAGAGTTAAGCGCCTTTTTTAGCCCCAAGGTGCTGGCCGGCCAGCACGTGCTGATCACCGCTGGCCCTACTTATGAGGCAATCGATCCGGTGCGCGGCATCACCAACCGATCCAGTGGCAAGATGGGTTTTGCGCTGGCGCAGGCCGCCTGGCGCGCCGGTGCGCAGGTCACGCTGGTGGCAGGCCCGGTGAGCCTGCCCACGCCCCGCGGCGTGCAGCGCATCGATGTGCAATCGGCCCAGCAGATGCAGCAGGCGGTGCAATCGTGCGTCGAGCGCGCGACGGTGTTCATTGCCAGTGCGGCAGTGGCCGACTGGCGCGTGGACGGCGTTGCCGATCACAAGATCAAAAAAGGCGAGGGTACCCAGGCGCCCGCCTTGTCCTTTGTCGAGAACCCGGACATTTTGGCCGGCGTGGCCGCCAGCGAGCGGGCCCGCAGCGGCCGGCTCTATTGCGTCGGCTTTGCGGCCGAGAGCCACGATCTGCTGGCCCATGCCCAGGCCAAGCGCCAGCGCAAGGGCGTGCCCTTGCTGGTGGGCAATATCGGGCCCGACACCTTTGGCCGCGACGACAACGCCTTGTTGCTGGTTGACGAGCAGGGCAGTCAGGAGCTCGCGCGTGCCTCCAAGGTGCAGCTGGCCACCGAGCTGGTGGCGATCGTGGCGCAGCGCCTTCGGTCCTGACCGGCTGCAGTCCAGGCTCAGCCGGGCCCGAAGCTTGTCGGATCCAGGCAGGCCAGCAGCGCCTGGGGTGCCTGCGGTTCGCGCGAGCGCAGATAGGCACGGATGTGTGGCCCGCTGCGCCAGGGCTCGGTGCTGCCGCTCCAGATGGCACGCTCGCTTAGCTCTTCACTTGAGCCCTGGGCGCCTTCGCGCCGCAGCAGCACCACCGCCGGGCTCAGTTGCTCGAACCTGAGCTCGGCCACCAGCCAGTCGCCCTGCTGCAGCAAAGCAACGAGCTGCAGTGCGCTTGAATCGGGCGGGCTGTGCTGGGCAATCAGGCGCAGCACCTTCTGAGCCTGATCGCTCGATTCATGCAGGCGCTGCACAGCGCTGCAGTCGCGCCACCAGGCGTTGGCTTGCGCGGCCAGCGCGCCTCGGACATCGTGCTGCCGGCCCTGCCAGCGCACAACATGGCCATCGTCCACCGGCTCCAGGTCAAGATGGACGTCAAGCAGGCCCAGGACGGTCAGGCCGAGCAAGGTGGCGGCCACGTGTTTTTTCATGAGGCTTTGGCCATCAAGCCTGGGGCTCAGAACAGCTCGCCTTGCGAGGAGGCCTGCCCCTGCGGCGCGCGCGCCCTGCCTCGGCGCTGACTTGTCTGAGGCAGGCCACTTTTGCGCGAGCCGTGCTTGTCCTGCAAGGCCTGCGCTTGCTGCTGAACTTGGGGGTTTTGGCGCAGGCCGTAGAGCGTTTGCTTGGCATGGCGTAAGGCACCGGCCTCGTCGACGATCGACTGCGGATAGGCGTCGGTGCCGATTTCTGGCACCCAATGCGCAATGTAGCGGCCCTCGGGATCGTGATCGCGGGCCTGCTTGGCGGGGCTGTAAATGCGCAGCGTGTTGATGCCGGTCGTGCCCGACTGCATCTGCATCTGGCTCCAGTGGATGCCGGGCTCGAAGTCCAGGAACTGGCGGGCCAGGAACAGCCCGGGCTCGCGCCAATGCAGCCAGAGGTGGTAGGCCGCAAAACTGACCAGCATGGCACGCATGCGAAAGTTCAACCAGCCGGTGGCGCGCAGCTGGCGCATGCAGGCGTCGACCATGGGATAGCCGGTGCGGCCCTCGCACCAGGCTTGCAGACGCTCGGCGTGGACGGCATCGAGCGGCGCGCCATCGCCGGCTCGCAGCCCGTCGACCGACGGCGCCAGGTTGCGCCATTCGATGGCCGGCTCATCCTCGAGCTTTTGCATGAAATGGCAATGCCAGCGCAGGCGGCTGGCAAAGCCACGCAGAGCCCAGGCCAGCTCGCGATCGCCGCAGTCGGCGATACGCGCCTCGGTGGCCTGGTGAACGCTGCGCATCGAGACGGTGCCAAAGGCCAGATGGGCACTGAGCCTGCTGCAGCTTTGTGGCGCCGTTAGCGGGCTTGACAGGGCTTGACGGTAAGGGCGGGCCCGGCCGTCCAGAAAGTCAGTCAGGGTCTGCCAGGCGGCGCCTTCGCCTGGGGCCGGTAGCTCCCTGCTGGGCGCGCTCAGACCTAGCTCACGCAGCGAGGGCAGGGGCTCGGCGTACAGGCCCGCTGCGCCCTTGAAGCCGGTGGGCTCTGGCGTAGTCGGCGCGTTCATACGCTG
>CANHBU010000354.1 GCA_947458345.1 Comamonadaceae bacterium | reverse complement strand
CATGGCTGGGTTGGGTGCGCCTGATTCCAATTGTCAAAGGTCGTCAACTTGCAGAGGATGAGCCTGTCACCCTTCTAAAATGACAAAAAAACGGACCTTGTCAATTTGACTGGCTCCATCCAAAAGGCCCCCATGACACGACAGTACTTTGGCACCGACGGCATACGCGGCACGGTCGGGCAGGCCCCGATCACGCCGGACTTCATCTTGCGCCTTGGCCATGCGGTTGGCCGGGTGCTGCGGCGCAGCCAGCCGCGGCCTTTGGTGCTGATCGGCAAGGACACCCGCATATCGGGCTACATGCTCGAGAGCGCGCTCGAGTCGGGCTTCAACTCGGCGGGCGTTGACGTGATGCTCTTGGGCCCCTTGCCCACTCCCGGGGTGGCTTACCTCACGCGCACCCAGCGCGCCAGCTTGGGCGTGGTGATCAGCGCCAGCCACAATCCTTTCGAGGACAACGGCATCAAGTTTTTTAGCGCCCAGGGCAGCAAGCTCAGCGACGACTGGGAGCGTGAGGTCGAGGCCGCCCTGAACGAGCCGGCGCAGTGGGTTGCGTCGGCCGATCTGGGCAAAGCGCGGCGCCTCAACGATGCCGCAGGCCGTTACATCGAGTTTTGCAAAGCCACTTTTGCCAGCGATCTGACCCTCAAGGGGCTCAAGATCGTGGTCGATGCGGCCCACGGGGCTGCCTACCAAATCGCCCCCACGGTGCTGCATGAACTCGGTGCCGAGGTGGTGCGCGTGGGCTGCGCGCCCGACGGTTTGAACATCAACCGCGATGTCGGCGCCACCCATCCGCAGGCGCTCCTGGAGGCGGTGCGCGAGCACGGGGCCGACTATGGCGTGGCCCTTGACGGTGATGCCGATCGCTTGCAGATGGTCGATGCGCAGGGCCGCCTGTTCAATGGCGACGAGTTGCTTTATCTCATGGTGTGCGAGCGGTTGGCGCGTGGCGAGCCGGTGCCCGGCGCGGTGGGCACCTTGATGACCAATCTGGCTGTCGAGCTTGCCTTGCAGGCGCGAGGTGTGTCGTTCGTGCGGGCCAAGGTGGGCGACCGCTACGTTCTTGAAGAACTCGAGCGACACCAGTGGCTGCTCGGTGGCGAGGGCTCGGGGCATTTGCTGGCGCTGGACAAGCACAGCACCGGCGACGGTTTGGTCAGTGCGTTGCAGGTGCTGCAGGCCTGTGTGCGCAGCGGCCAGAGCCTGGCGCAGTTGCTGGCCGATGTTCAATTGTTCCCGCAGACTCTGGTCAACGTGCGTGTTGTACCTGGCCAGGATTGGCAGACCCATGCGGGGCTAACCGAGCGCCTTGCCCAGGTTCGCGCCGAACTCGGTGATTCGGGCCGGGTGCTGATTCGGCCCAGTGGCACGGAGCCGGTGGTGCGCGTGATGGTCGAGGCGCGTGATGCGGCGCAGGCCGAGCGTTGCGCTCAGGCGCTGGCCGATTGCCTGCGTGTGCAGCCATGAATGCGATCGAAGTCGTGCGCGTCGACTATGCCGATGCGCGGCAGGCCGGGCATCTTGTGCAACTGCTCGACGCCTATGCGCGTGACCCGGCCGGCGGCGCACATCCGCTCAGTGACTTTGCCAAAAGCAACCTGCCTGCGCAATTGGCGGCGAGGGCCAGCGCCTTTAGCGTGCTGGCCTATGCGCCGGGCGAGCAGCCGGTGGGGCTGATCAACTGCATCGAAGGCTTTTCCACCTTTGCCTGCAAGCCGCTGGTCAATGTGCACGATGTGGTGGTGCTGGCATCGCACCGGGGGCAGGGCGTGGGGCAGCAGATGCTGGCTGTGGTCGAGCAGATTGCGCGCGAACGCGGGGCTTGCAAGCTGACACTGGAGGTGCTGTCGGGCAACCGCAGTGCGATCACGCTCTACGAGAAGGTGGGTTTTGAGCCCTATCAGCTCGATCCGTCCATGGGTCAGGCTTGCTTTTATCAGCGCTGGCTTTGAGCCGCTGCCTCAGGCCGCCGCTTCGAGCCCGTTTCGAAAATGTTCGCGCATGCGGGCGCCGGCCTCAAGCGGGTCGCGCTGCTCTAGAGCCTGCATGATGGCCGCGTGTTCGGCCAGCGACTCCTCAATGCGACCGGCCTTGAGCAGGGAATGGTGCCGGTTGAGCTTCATCACCTTGCGCAGGTCGGCCACCATTTGTTCGCGCCAACGGTTGTCGGCCACTGCCAGCAGCTTGCGGTGGAAGGCCTCGTTGATGCGAAAAAATTCCTCGCGCTCGCCCGAGGCAGCGGCCAGCCGATGATGCAGATCCTGTAGCTCGCGCATTTGCTGCGCACTCGCCCGCTCGGCGGCCACGGCGGCCGCATCGCTTTCGAGCACGGCCAGCAGATGGTAGACCTCGGCCAGATCGCGCTCCGACACTTCGGTCACATAGGCCCCGCGCCGCAGCTTCATGGTCACCAGGCCCTCGGTGGCCAGAACCTTGAGCGCCTCGCGCAGGGGGGTGCGGCTGATGCCGTACTCCTCGGCCAACTTGAGCTCATCGATCCAGCTGCCGGGCTTGAGCTCCTGGCGAAAAATCCGCTCGCGCAGCAACTCGGCCACCTCCTCGTAGAGGGCGCGGGAGCTCAAGGGTGCAAGGGCGGCCATGGGCAAAGCTTACACGAAATTTAATTTTGCATCAATAATTATGAATGAGGTAGACTCTGCTTTAGTTCAAGTCCGATGGGGCGCGGTGTTTCGCGCGCCACCCGTTTGGCCGGGATGGCCAGCCCTGGCGCCAAGCCCTAGACCGTACAACCTGAAGGAAATGGCCAATGAGCGATTCCAACAAGCCCTCAGAATTTGCGCCCGCCAGCCTGCACGCCTGGCAAAAAGTGGCGGCCAAGTCGGCCCTCGGCGGCGACGTGTCGGCCTTGAACTGGGTCACGCCCGACGGCATCACGGTCAAGCCGCTGTACACCGCCGAAGACACGGCCAGCCTGCCGCATGCCAATACTTTGCCGGGCTTCGAGCCCTTCATTCGTGGGCCGCAGGCCACCATGTACGCGGTGCGGCCCTGGACCATTCGGCAGTACGCGGGGTTTTCCACGGCCGAGGATTCCAACGCGTTTTACCGCAAGGCCCTGGCCGCCGGCGGGCAGGGGGTCAGTGTGGCCTTTGACTTGGCCACGCACCGAGGCTATGACTCCGACCATCCGCGCGTCACGGGCGATGTGGGCAAGGCGGGCGTGGCCATCGACTCGGTGGAGGACATGAAGATCCTTTTCAACGAGATTCCACTCGACAAGGTCAGCGTCT
>CANHBU010000353.1 GCA_947458345.1 Comamonadaceae bacterium | reverse complement strand
GGGGTGGCGATTCAGGGGCATCAGACATGGGCGCAAGTGTAAAGGCTGGAGCGGTTTGACGGCCGCTCAAATAGCAAAGGCCGCCCCTGGGGGCGGCCTTGCTTGAAAGCGCGTCTGCAACGGCCCCATGAGGGACCTGCGGTCCTCAGTTGCGCGTCTGATCGACCAGCTTGTTCTTGGCGATCCAGGGCATCATGGCGCGCAGCTGGCCGCCCACCACCTCGATGCTGTGCTCGGACATGTTGCGGCGCCGGGCGGTCATGCTGGGGTAGCCGGTGCGGCCTTCCAAAATGAACTGCTTGGCGTACTCGCCGGTTTGGATACGCTTGAGTGCATGGCGCATGGCCGCGCGCGACTGCTCGTTGATCACCTCAGGGCCGGTCATGTACTCACCGAACTCCGCGTTATTGGAGATCGAGTAGTTCATGTTGGCAATGCCGCCCTCATAGATGAGGTCGACGATGAGCTTGAGCTCGTGCAAGCACTCGAAATAGGCCATCTCGGGCGCGTAGCCGGCTTCGACCAAGATCTCGTAGCCCATCTTGATGAGCTCAACGGCACCGCCGCACAAGACCGCCTGCTCGCCAAAGAGGTCCGTCTCGGTCTCTTCTTTGAAGTTGGTCTCGATGATGCCGGCTTTGCCGCCGCCGTTGGCCATGGCATAGCTCAAGGCCAGGTCGCGGGCCTTGCCGCTTTGGTCCTGATGCACCGCCACCAAATGCGGTACACCCCCACCCTGGGCATAGGTGATGCGCACCGTATGGCCTGGAGCCTTGGGCGCCACCATCCAGACGTCCAGGTCGGCGCGGGGCACCACCTGGTTGTAATGGATGTTAAAGCCGTGAGCAAATGCGAGCGAGCCGCCCCGCTTGATATTGGGCTCGACATTGTTGCGATAGACCTCTGAAATCTGCTCGTCGGGCAGCAAGATCATCACCACGTCGGCCGCCTTGACGGCCTCGTTGACTTCCATCACATGGAGGCCGGCCTTGCCGACCTTGTCCCACGAGGCGCCACCCTTGCGCAAACCGACGACGACCTTGACGCCGCTGTCGTTGAGGTTTTGTGCGTGCGCGTGGCCCTGGCTGCCGTAGCCGATGATGGCCACGGTCTTGCCTTTGATCAGGCTCAGGTCACAGTCCTTGTCGTAGAAAACTTTCATGCTTAATCTCCAGTTGATGATGCCGTTCACCCTGAGCCTGTCGAAGGGCTCAAGCACACCCGACCGGATGACCGGGCTTCGACAGGCTCGACCCGAACGGACGGGTGGCCGAGCCTTGCTGATACTCAAACGCGCAAAATTCTCTCACCACGGCCTATGCCGCTGGCACCGGTTCGCACCGTCTCCAAAATGGCACTGCGATCGATGGCCTCCAAAAACGCATCGTTCTTGGCTTGATCGCCGGTCAACTCGACGGTGTAACTTTTCTCCGTCACGTCGATGATCCGCCCCCGAAAAATATCGGCCATGCGTTTCATCTCTTCGCGCTCCTTGCCAACCGCGCGCACCTTGACCATCATCAGTTCACGCTCGGTGTAGGCGCCCTCGGTCAGGTCCACCACCTTAACGACCTCAATGAGCCGGTTCAGATGCTTGGTGATCTGCTCGATCACATCGTCCGATCCGGTCGTCTGTATGGTCATACGCGACAGGCTCGGGTCTTCGGTTGGAGCGACCGTGAGCGATTCGATGTTGTAGCCACGGGCCGAAAAAAGGCCCACCACCCGGGACAAGGCACCGGGCTCGTTTTCAAGCAGCACTGCAATGATGTGTTTCATAGAGATTTCCTCATTTGCCCTGCCCTCCCCCACTCACGGTAATGCGTGGGCTTGGCAGGCCATAGATTCGTCGAAAGAAGGGAAACGGCGGCCACACGGCCTGGGCTTGACTGCCCGCGCTCAGTGATCCTCGCTACCGAGCAGCATCTCCGTGATGCCCTTGCCGGCTTGCACCATGGGAAACACGTTCTCGGTTGGGTCGGTGCGAAAGTCCATGAAGACGGTGCGATCCTTGAGCGAGCGGGCCTCTCGCAAGGCTGGCTCGACATCCTGCGGACGCTCAATGAGCATACCCACATGGCCATAGGCCTCGGCGAGCTTGACGAAATTGGGCAGGGCATCCATGTAGCTGTGGCTGTAGCGGCCCGAGTACTCAATCTCTTGCCACTGACGCACCATGCCCAGGTAGCGGTTGTTGAGCGAAAGCACTTTGATCGGAGTGTTGTACTGCAGGCAGGTCGACAACTCCTGAATGCACATTTGCACCGAGCCTTCGCCGGTGACGCAGTACACCTCGCTATCGGGCTTGGCCAGCTTAATGCCCATGGCGTAGGGAATGCCCACGCCCATGGTGCCCAGGCCGCCAGAATTGATCCAGCGCCGAGGCTCGTTGAATTTGTAGAACTGAGCGGCCCACATCTGGTGCTGACCGACGTCGGACGTCACGTAGGCCTCCACCCCCTGGGTCATGTTCCAGAGTGTCTCGATCACCATCTGCGGCTTGATCACGTCCTGGTTGCCGCGGTCGTACTTGAGGCAGTCACGGCTGCGCCAGCCTTCGATGGTCTGCCACCACTGCTGCAGCGCCTGGGCGTCGGGCTTGAGGCCTGATTCGCGGATCATGGCGATCAGTTCGGTCAGCACATCCTTGACGTCTCCCACGATGGGCACATCGACCTTGACCCGCTTGGAGATGCTCGACGGATCGATATCAATGTGAATGATCTTGCGCTCGTTTTGGGCGAAGTGCTTGGGATTGCCGATCACGCGGTCATCAAATCGCGCACCGATGGCAATGAGCACATCGCAGTTTTGCATCGCGTTGTTGGCCTCGATCGTCCCGTGCATGCCCAGCATGCCCAAAAACTTGCGGTCGGTGGCCGGATAGGCGCCCAGCCCCATCAAAGTGTTGGTACACGGATAGCCCAACATGTCGACCAGGGTGCGCAACTGCGTCGAGGCATTGGAGAGCAAAACCCCGCCGCCGCTGTAGATGTAGGGCCGCTTGGCCGTCATGAGCAGTTGCAGGGCCTTGCGAATCTGTCCGCCGTGGCCTTTGCGCACCGGGTTGTAGCTGCGCATCTCAACAGTGCTTGGGTATTCGAATGCGCACTTCTTGACCGTGACATCCTTGGGGATGTCGACCACCACCGGACCGGGCCGACCGGAGCGAGCAATGTGAAAGGCTTTCTTCATGGTCGCCGCCAACTCGCGCACGTCCTTGACCAAGAAGTTGTGTTTGACGATCGGGCGCGTG
>CANHBU010000352.1 GCA_947458345.1 Comamonadaceae bacterium | reverse complement strand
CGCACCACGTTGACGCCGGCGGTGATCATTTTCTCCAGCAGGTCCGGGTCGCTGCTGGCCGGACCTAAGGTGGCAACGATCTTGGTGGCGCGGCTGGGCATGGATGAGTCTCCTGTGATGGTGCTTTGCATTCTCACACAGGGGCCGTGCCTGGCATTACGGCGTCGTTACCGGCTGCGCACCCGGCCGCGAGCAGCGCCTCAGGGGCTGAGCGTGCCGTTGACTCTGACAGTGCCGTTGAGCAAGCCCACGAATTGCTGACCCTGGACCTCGCCCTGTATCTGGTAGCGGGTGTTGCCTCGTGAAAAATCCAGGCTGAGCCGGCTGCCGGCGATCTTGCCGTCTTCAATGAGCGCGATGCGCGCGCCATCGACAAAAACCTGGGCGTCAAAAAACTGCTTTTTCTGTCGAATTTGCACCGACAGCTTGGGCAGGCCCGGCAGCTCGCCAAAGCTCCAGCGCCCTTCGACGCGGGCCGGCACGGTCCATAGAAAAGCCTGATCGCCGGAGTCGCTGCGGATGATCTGGTCGGGCGTCCAGGACTCGATGCGAAAGATGTTGGACACCACCCGAGTGCCGGGGCGCATATTGAGCAGGCGCGGCATCAGTTTGGCGTTGAGCGCTTCACCGAGGTAGAGGGTCACCACCGTGGCCTGAGAAAAGTCTTCGACAAAAATATCGCCGCGCTTGAAGCTCACCAGGCTTTCGAGTTGCGCCCTTTGGGCGTTGCGCTGCGACAGCGCCACCAGATCCGGGTTGTATTCGATGCCCACGGCGCGCACGCCGTACTTGCGCGCCGCCTCGATCGGGATGATGCCGTCGCCCGAGCCGAGGTCGTAGACGATGTCCTGGCGTGTGACCTGGGCCGCGTCGAGCATCTTGTGCACCATATCGAGCTTGGAGGGCACCCAGAGGATGTCTTTGCCGGCAATGGCCATGCGCAAGCGGTATTGCTCGTCGCCATAGTTGTGTGAGGCGCAGCCGCCGATTGCGAGCGCTGCGGCCAGCAAGAAGAGCAGTTTGAGGGGCTTGAGCAGGTTCATCGTGCAATGAGGGTTGTGGAGGAGCCGGGGCGGGCGCTGCTCGTGGCCTGCACACTCACTGGGCCGCACACTCACGCGCGCGGCGATTCTCACACACAGCGCAAAACGCGCAGGCCCGGCCGCAACGCCTTGCGCCCCCCGATCTTCCCGCCTTCAAGCCCAGCCTTTGGTGGGCAGGTCACGCCGCGCGGACAGGCCGCGGACACGCCGCGGTCACGCCAAAGCGTCGACATGCCGCCCGATTGCTGCGATCATGCCCTTTCATAACGATCGCCTCAGCCATGCTCAACGCCGTCCTGCAATTTTGGTTTCATGAGGTCAGCCCCGCCCAGTGGTGGAAGGTCGACCCGGCCTTCGACCGCCTGATCGCCGAGCGCTTTGGCCCGCTGCATGAGCAGGCCTGCAAGGCCGAGCTGTATGAATGGCGAGCCGACCCGCAGGGCCGCCTGGCCGAAGTGATCGTGCTCGATCAGTTCTCCAGAAACATCTACCGGGGCGATCCCCGTGCCTTCGAGGCCGACCCTCTGGCTTTGGCACTGGCCCAGACCGCAGTGGCCGCAGGTGCTGACCTGGCCCTGAGCGAGGCCGAGCGCGCCTTTTTGTACATGCCTTACATGCACAGCGAATCGCCTCGCATCCACGCAGTGGCCGAGTCGCTGTTTGAGGCGCGGGCATCCGCCGACAGCCACCAGTTCGAGCTCAGGCACAAAGCCATCATCGACCGCTTTGGTCGCTACCCGCACCGCAATCAGATCCTGGGCCGCACGTCCACGCCCGAAGAGTTGGCCTTTTTGGTTACGCCGGGGTCGAGCTTTTAGGGCTGGGCATGCGGGCGAGGCCCGTGAAAGGCGACGAGAGCGATTCGCTGGCTCAGTGAGCTTGCAGCCGGCGCATCAGCTCGACCAGGCCGATGGCCTGAACGCCGTGGCGCATCGGGAAGGCCTCCTGACCGGGGTAGACCAGGTAGCGCTGCTCGATCTGCAGGTCATCGCAGGCGATGGCAAAGCCTTTTTGGAGGGTCGGGGCGCTGGAGCGTTTGATCTCGATGGCCATCCAGGCGCGGCCGCCTCGCTCAAGCACAAGGTCGATTTCGGCGCCGGCATGGCTGCGATAGGTGTAGGGCGTGCAAGCGGGTGCTGAGGCGATCAGGTTGTCGATGCAGAAGCCCTCGTAGCTCGGGCCGCACACCGGGTGTCCCGCCAGCGCGTGCAGGTCGCCCAGGCCGAGCAGCGCGTGCACCAGACCACTGTCGCGCACGTAGACCTTGGGTGCCTTGACCAGCCGTTTGCCCACATTGCCGCTCCAGGGCTTGAGCCGACGAACCAGCTGCAGGTCGACGAGCAAGTCGATGTAGCGCGCCAATGCGGGGCTGCTGACCCCCAGGCTGCTGGCCAGGCGGGCTTGCTGCAGCAAGGCGCCCTGCTGGTGGGCCAGCATGGTCCATAAGCGCCCCACGGTTTGGGCTGGCAGGCGCGGTGCGAACATGGGGACGTCACGCTGCAGGTAGCTGCGCACGAAGTCTTCGCGCCAGCGCAGGCTTGCCGCGTCGGTGGCTGCCAGCAGGCTGTCTGGAAATCCCCCGCGCAGCCACAGAACATCGGTGGCCAGGTCGGCCCACTCGAGCGCGTGGATGGGCCCGACCTCCAGATACGACACGCGACCGGCCAGGGTCTCGCTGCTTTGCTCCATCAGATCGAGGCCGGCCGAGCCCAGCAGCAGGAAGTGGCCGAAGCGCTGACCCGAGCGGCGTCGCTCGTCGATGATGCCCCGCAAGATCTCGAACAAGCCCGGCATGCGGTGGATCTCGTCAAGGATCACCAACTTGTCGCCCTGGGCGCGCAAAAAGGCATCGGCATCGTCCAGGCGGAGTCGGTCGGCCGGCCGCTCCAAGTCCAAGTAGACCGCGCCCTGCGCCCAGGACTCGGCCAGCGTCAAAGCCAAGGTGGTCTTGCCCACCTGGCGCGGCCCGAGCAAGACCACCGCGGCCGACTCTTGCAGGCGCGCCCTTAAGGTGTAGAGTAAAGGTCGATCTATCATCATTGATATTTTAACGTATGCCGTTAGATTTTCAATGAAAAATATTCTTTCGGCGCTTTGGCGCTCAAAAAAGCAAGCAATCAGTCCTCGATGGCGCGCCACCATGAGTCAACCCCGAAGGGGACCTTTGGTCTGCTTTTTGGTGACACGTTTCCGGCACGAGGGATTGCTTTTTCG
>CANHBU010000351.1 GCA_947458345.1 Comamonadaceae bacterium | reverse complement strand
GGTCGTTGAACTTGGCGCGAAAGCGATCGGCCACCGCGTCCTTGATGCGCAAGGTGGCAAAGTTCAGGCTCTGCAGCGGGCTGTGCTGGGCGGTCAGCTCGACCTTGAAGGTCTGCTGGGGGCCAAACCAAGCCTCCCAGGCCACATTGCCGGCGGCGTTGTAGAGGTCTTCTTCGCTGCGGTAGGCGTGGTGGGCCAGCTGCACGAGCACGCGCTGGGCCAGTCGGCTGTGCAAATTGAGCTTGAGCGCATCACGCCAACTGCCTTCTTGTAGAGCCACTCCGGCACGCCAGGCCTTGGGGGCAATGCCGGTGATCCGCTGCACCTCCGCGGCCAGCAGATCCTGCACCCCGGCGGCGCAAGGCAAAAACAGGGACAGGCCGTTCACAAGGTCTTTCGCAGGTTGGCCGGCGCAATGCGCAGGGCCTCTCGGTATTTGGCCACGGTGCGACGCGCACACTCAATGCCCTGCTCACGCAGCATGTCGGAGATTTGGTTGTCGCTCAGTGGCTTGGCGGCGTTTTCGGCAGACACAAATTGTTTGATCAAGGCGCGCACGGCCGTGCTCGAAGCGTTGGCACCGGTCTCGGTGCCCAGCCCCGAGCCAAAGAAGTATTTGAGCTCGAAGGTACCGTAGGGCGTGCTCATGTACTTGGCGGTGGTCACGCGTGAGATGGTCGACTCGTGCAGGCCCAGCTCGTCGGCGATCTCGCGCAGCACCAGGGGCCGCATGGCCAGCTCGCCGTGGATGAAAAAGTTTTTCTGGCGCTCGACGATGGCCGTGGAGACGCGCAAGATGGTCTCAAAGCGCTGCTGGATGTTCTTGATGAACCAGCGCGCCTCTTGCAGGCGCTGCTGCAAGGCGGCGGCCTGCTGGCCCTTGTGCGCCTTGAGTGCATTGGCATAGATGTCGTGCACACGCAGCTTGGGCATCACGTCGCCATTGAGCAAGACCTTGAAGCCGCGGCCCGACTTGACCACCAGCACGTCGGGCACGATCAGGTTGCGCTCGACGTCGACGAAACGCCGGCCCGGCTTGGGGTCGAGCCGACCGATGATGCCGATGGCCGCCTTGACCAGATCGTCGCTGCAGCCCGTGGCTGCCGCCAGGCGCTTGACATCGCGCTTGGCCAGCAACTCCATCGGCTGCTTGCACACGGCCAGGGCCGCGCGCACCTGCGGCGTGTCGCGTTCGTCGAGCAGTTGCAGGCTCAGGCATTCAGCCAGATCGCGCGCGCCCACACCGGCAGGCTCCATGTGGTGCAGCAAGCCCAGGGCCACGGTAAAGCGCTGCTGCAACTCTTCAAAAGCCTCCAGGTCGTCGCCGGCCAGGCCTGCGGCCAACTGCTCCAGGCTGTCTTGCAGGTAGCCGTCGTCGTTGAGCGACTCGATCAAGAAATGCAGGGCGCCGCGGTCTTCGGGCGACAGCCTCAAGGACAAGGATTGGCGATGCAGATGCTGCTGCAGGGTTTCCTGGCCACGGGCCAGGTCGATCGCATCGGTCTCTTCGTCATCGTTGTTGTTCTTGCGCGCCGGCGCATCGCTGCCCCACTCGCTGTCATCGGGCGCCGTCTCGACGCTGCCATCGCCTTCCCAGCTTTCTTCGAGAGGGGCCGGCGCGTCAGACTCGGCGCTCGGCGTCTCGGCCACAGAAGACTGGGCGGCCGGGAGCGATGCCATGTCCACAGGCCCGCTGAGCTCTTGCGCGCCTTCATGGTCGCGGGCGTCCTGGCTGACGGGGGCATCGGCCTGCTCTAGACCGAATTGCTCGCGCTCGGCCGTCTCGTCGCCCATCTCCAGGAAGGGGTTGTCGTCGAGCATCTGCTCGACTTCCTGGCTCAGCTCCAGGGTCGACAGCTGCAGCAGACGGATGGATTGCTGCAGCTGGGGTGTGAGCGCCAGATGCTGCGAGACGCGAAGTGACAGGCCCTGTTTCATGGCCTACATGCGAAAGTGCTCGCCCAGATAAACCCGGCGCACATCGGCGTTGTCGACGATCTCGGCGGGCGTGCCCTGGGCGAGCACATGGCCCTGACTGATGATGAAGGCGTGGTCGCAAATGCCTAGCGTCTCGCGCACGTTGTGGTCGGTGATCAGCACGCCGATGCCGCGCGCCTTGAGAAAGCCGACGATGCGCTGAATTTCAATGACAGCAATCGGGTCGATGCCGGCAAAGGGCTCGTCGAGCAAGATAAAGCGCGGCTGACTGGCCAGAGCGCGTGCGATTTCAACGCGCCTGCGCTCACCGCCCGAAAGCGAGGGCGCCGCCGACTTGCGCAAATGCTCGACACGCAAGTCACGCAGCAAGGCATCGGTGCGTTTTTCGATTTCAGAATCAGCCAGAGGCTTGCCCCGCGCGTCCACCTGCAGCTCGAGCACGGCGCGAATATTTTCTTCAACCGTGAGCTTGCGAAAGATCGAGGCTTCTTGGGGCAGGTAGCTCAGGCCCATGCGCGCACGCTTGTGGATGGGCATGTGTTCGACCGACTGGCCATCGATGCTGATGCGTCCGGCATCGGCGCGCACCAAACCCACGATCATGTAGAAGGAGGTGGTCTTGCCAGCGCCATTGGGTCCGAGCAGACCCACGACCTCGCCGCTTTTGACCGACAAGGAGACATCTTCAACCACCAGGCGGCCGCCATAAGACTTCTTGAGTCCGACGGCTTCGAGGCAGCTGGGCCTCTGGCCTGCCTGCACGGCGGCACCGGGCGAGGCGGCAGCTTCCATCGGACGCATGGGTCTTACTTTTGCGGACTCAGCGCAGGGCTGGGCCGCAGCGCAGGTGCAGGTGCACCACTAGCAGCCGGTGGCGGCTGGCGCGGCGACAGCTGCGCCCGCACACGGGTGCCGCCACTGCCGAGGGTGCGCGGTTCGCCATCGACCGTGAAAAGCTCGCGGCCGTTGTCGTAGCGAATCACCGCGCCGGATGTCTCGTCAGCCAAAGTACCGGCCGCGAAGCGGCGCAGAACGGCCTTGCGCGTCAGCAGCACGAGATCGGCTTTACCGTCGTACTCGATCAGTTCGGCTTCTGCCTCGACGATCTCATCGACGCCGTCGCGCTTACTGCGCCATGAGGCGACTTTGCCAGGGGCGGCGGTGATGACGGCGCGCTGGTAGCCGTCCGGGGTCTGGCTGACCTCGACGCGCTCGCCGCGCAAAACAATCGTGCCCTTGGTGATGATGACATTGCCCGTAAACAGCGTGTGCTGCTTGAGCTCAT
Source organism: Comamonadaceae bacterium (assembly GCA_947458345.1). Taxonomy (GTDB): domain Bacteria; phylum Pseudomonadota; class Gammaproteobacteria; order Burkholderiales; family Burkholderiaceae_C; genus Polaromonas. Next base: position 51 of record CANHBU010000351.1, on the reverse strand, counting down.
CGTGGCGCATCGCGTCGGCCTCTGCATTGAGCGGCTTGAAGCGATCGGCTT